>JAJZWW010000352.1 GCA_021846485.1 Actinomycetes bacterium | reverse complement strand
TTTCCCGGTCCCGCCGGTGGATCCGCAGCCGGGCCTTCTCGTCCCCGCCCGCGGCCGTCTGGGTCTGCTCCCCCCGCGGGGGCAGGCTCCGGCGCTGGTGTCCCGGCAGGCGGCGACGCTGCCGCGGGAGCTGCGCTGTGACGGCGTCACCGGGCTCGCCCGCTCACCACCGCCACATTCGGTTTCGTCGATGGAGGAGCACATCGTGAGCGCCACCACCCCGGTCAGCGTCCGCTTCGCCCGCCGGCCGTCCCGCGGCCTGCTGCTCGGCTTCTCGGCCCCCCGGGTTGCCGTCCTCGGCCTCGCCGGTGCCATCGCCGTGGCCGCCGTCTTTCTCGCCGGCGGGGAAGGGTTAACCGTTTCGGCACTGGGATGGGCGCCGCTCGTGGCGGCGGCCTTCGTTCGGGTGGCCGGCCGCCCGGCGATCGAGTGGGCGGGCACCGCCACCCATTTCTGGGCACGCAAGGCGACCGGCCAAACCGAGTTCCGGGCGCGCCCGACCACGCCCCGACCGGCTGGGACCTTGGCGTTGCCGGGAGACGGAGCCTCGATGCGGCTCTACCTCGACGCACCCTCCGGCGCGGCGATGATCCACGACCCGCACCGCCACACCCTCTCCGCGGTCGTCCCGGTCAGCCACCCCGCCTTCGCCCTCCTCGACGACGCGGATCGGGCTGGTCGGGTCGGGCAATGGGGACGGGTGCTCGCGCACCTCGCGACCTCGGGCACCTGCGCGGTGCTCCAGGTGCTCGAGGCAAGCGTTCCCGACCCGGCGCGGGGACAGCGGGAGTGGTGGGAGGCGAACGGTAACCACGACGGGGCGTGGGCCGACGTCCAGTACGAGGCCCTGTTGGAGCAGGTGTGCCTGGACTCCTCGACGCATCGAACCACGATCAGTCTGTCGGTGGACATGCGCGCGGCCGCCCGGGCGATCCGCGCCGCCGGCCGCGGGGTGAAGGGGGCCGCCGAGGTCCTTCGAGGGGAGATGACCACCCTGGCCGACGCCCTCCGCCAGGCTGGCCTGCGCCCGGGGAACTGGCTGGGCGAGGCGGAGCTGGCGGCCATCGTGCGTCACGCCTTCGACCCGGCAGCCTGCCTGGACCCGACGCTCGACCCTGGAGCCAACCTCACCCACGCGGGTCCCCTCGCGGTGGCGGAGTCCTGGGACCGCCTCCGCCACGACTCGGGGTTCTCCCAGGTGCTGTGGATCTCCGAGTGGCCCCGGGTCGCGGTCCCCCCCGATTTCCTCCACTCCCTGGTGTTCGCTCCCGGCGTGCGCCGCTCCCTGTGCCTGCTGGCCCGGCCACTCCCCACCGACAAGGCGCTTCGCCAACTCCGCCGGGAGAAGACAGAGGCGATCTCCGATTCGGCGCAGAAGGCACGGATCGGGCAGATCCCCGATCTCTCCGACGCCGCCGAGTACGACGACCTGCTCTCCCGGGAACGCTCGATCGTCGCCGGGCACACCGACGTGGCCTTCTCCGGCTTCCTCACCGTCACCGCCCCAACCTCCGAAACCTTGGACGCGGCGTGCGCCACCATCACCAGGGCCGCCGGGCAAGCGGCCTGCGAGGTGCGACCGCTCTATGGACAGCAGATGCAGGGCTTCATCTGCTCGGCCCTGCCGCTCGGGCGCGGCACACTGTGACGCTCCGGCGCAGGGGCAGAGGGCAGGAGAAGGGCGCCGAGCAGCAGGTGACCCGTCCGCCGCAGGACACAGCCGCCTCTCCCTGTCTGCCCCTGGACCCCGCAGCTCGGGTCTACGGCGTCGCCGGCTGGTCACCGCCTGGGTCGGCCCGCTCGGGCACCCGCGCGGCGCGACAGGTCGAGTCCGAGCATCGCAGCGCGCTGAGGGCTGCCCGACGCGCCGAAAGCGAAGCGGCTCGATCCGAGCAGCGCGAACACCCCTGGCTGCCAGCGGGCGGCGAGGCCGGGCCGAGGGCCGGCCGCTCCTACCGCAGGCTCAAGATCGCCCCGCACCGGGCGACCTCGGAGGTGCTCGCGGGGGCATACCCGTTCCTGGCCGAGGAAGGGCTCGGCTCGGCCGGCATGCTGATCGGCCAGGACGCCTGGTCGGGAACGGCGTTCTGCTACGACCCCTGGGAGCTCTACCGCCAGGGGAACCTGACCAACCCGAACATCTTCTTGGGTGGCCAGATCGGGCGGGGCAAGTCCACCCTCGCCAAGTCCTTGGCCACCCGCTGCGTGGCTTTCGGCCGGCGGGTGTACGTGCCGGGCGACCCGAAGGGGGAATGGACCGTGGTCGCCAAGGCCTTGGGCGGTGCTGCCATCGAGCTGGGCGTGGGCAGCCCCGCGCGGCTCAACCCTCTCGACGAGTGACCCCGGCCCGCGGGCCTGGGTGAGGCCGCGTGGCGCGCCCAGGTCGGCGCCCGGCGGATGCGCCTGCTCGGTGCGCTGGCCGAGTCCACCCTCGGCCGGTCCCTCGGCGCGACCGAACGCAGCGCCCTCGACGCAGCTTTGGCCGACGCCAACTCCCGCCGCGCCGTGCCGCTGCTGCCCCTGGTGGTCGACGCGATGCTCGACCCCCAGCGCCCCTCGGCGGAATCGAACGTCGAGCAACTGCGCGCCGACGGCCGGGAGGCGGCCCACGCGCTCGCCCGGCTGGTACGCGGTGACCTGGCCGGACTGTTCGACGGGCCCTCCACCATCGGCTTCGACCCGAGCCTCCCGATGCTCAGCGTGGACCTGTCCGCGATCTCCGGGTCGGACACCCTGATCGGCCTGGTGATGACCTGCGCCTCGGCGTGGATGGAAGCCGCCCTCGCCGACCCCGACGGCGGCCAGCGTCTCGTCGTCTACGACGAGGCGTGGAGGCTGCTCGCCCAGCCCGCGCTGCTGGCACGCATGCAAGCGCACTGGAAACTGTCGCGGCATTGGGGCATCGCCAACCTGATGGTGGTACACCGGGTCTCCGACCTCGACGCGGTAGGTGAGGCCGGCTCGCAGTCCCGCGGCCTGGCACAAGGCTTGCTCGGCGACACCGCCACCCGCATCCTCTACAACGAGCCTTTCGACGAAGCCCAGGCGGCCGGCAAGGTTCTCGGCCTCACCTCCGTGGAGATCTCCCAGCTCCCCGAGCTGGCCAAGGGCGAGGGGCTCTGGCGGGTCAACGAACGCGCTTTCGTGGTCCGCCACCTCTGCACCCCGGGCGAGCTGGCCACCTTCGACACGGACGCGAGGATGGCTGGCCAGCAGCGGTAAACGACCTCCCGGATTCTTGAAACGAGGTCCTCGCTGACGATCATCCGAGGCACCACCGCCTTGCCGGAGCGCAATGATCACTGAGGGGCCGACGGCCCCAGGGTCGGGGCTCGAGGTGGGCTGCCGGCGTAGCCGTCCCGCTGTCGTCCGCGGTCCGACACCGCGATCTGTCCTGACCACAGGAGTCCCGGTCGACACCGGGGGCACCGGCGTTACCGTTGCGATCCGTGAGCGAAATCAGGTACTTGTAGGGCTTACCGACCCCAAGTCCAGAGGTAAGGGGTCGTCCTTGACACCACTGTCGTAGATTCCCCCCAATAGCTGCGCGAACAGTGGCTTCGCGCTCTCTCGGTGGCAAGCCGTAGCCCAGATCATGACGTTATGCTTGCGCTTCTCGAATGGCGCTCGGTTCTGCGGTGGCGATGGAGCTTTCTACGGTAGCTCTCCGAGAGCCAATCGAGTGAAGTACGCAACATCAGGGAAGCCGTTACGCACCGCCTTCAACAACCCACGGGCTGCCAGCTGGCGAGCTTCGCGTGCCGTCTCCAGTGTATCCGCTGCGTCTGGGTAGTTGTCGCCGTGCACAAGGCGAGATCGGATGTCGTAAAGCCTATTCAGGGCTCGGAGAATGGGCCGTCTTTCATGGACCGCGTCTGCTATGAAGTACGCTCCGTGCAGTCGAAACCTGTACGAGAGATCGGCGAACCGGACCTCTCGGTCGTAGGGAAGCAATAGAGCTTCGAGGGCGACGACAAAGTCGAGTAAGCCATCGGCAGCGTCTGGGCGTGAGCATCCCAAG
>JAJZWW010000351.1 GCA_021846485.1 Actinomycetes bacterium | reverse complement strand
TGGCAGATCGTTCAGCCGAGCCGGTTTTCCTACGCCGTCGATATCGGCGGCGGGGCCAGAGCGAGGGTGAAGATGATCATTCGTGACGTTCTGGCCGCAGAGGTTGATCTGCTGGCATCGGAGTAATCCGGACCCAGCCCGAATTACACGCTGAGCGCGCAATCTCGTCGACGTCCTCGAAATCCTGGCTCTCCATCCAGGTGCGCAAGCTGGCAGGCGTGAGTTGGCACGCTCGTCGCCCGGGAACCTGTTCGAGCACGCCGGCGCGCACGAGGTCCATGAGGTCGCGGGCGCTGCGTCCAGTGAAGCGGGCGACCTCGGCGATCGGCACGCCGACGGGTGCTTGGGAGGCGGGTCGTTTCGTCGTGGCGCTGCGAGCGATCCAGCACCGCTTGACCGAGGCACGGGTGACGAACGTGGCGCCGCTGCTGTCGGTCTCGGGGTCGGGGTGGAGGTCGGCGCGCTTGACGAGCAGCGCCGTGGTGCTGAGCGCCACCTTGAGCTGGCGGGAGGCAGCAGCGAGCTTGATCGAGCGGCGGTGGAGCGCCCGGATGCGCTCGTGCTCGGCCCGCAGAGCTGCGGCGGCTTCGGGGGTGACCTCGTACTCCCGGGTGCCGGGGTACAGCTCGAGGTTGAGGCCGAGGCGGCGGACCATGTGGTACAGCTCGTGGTAACGCAACCCGAGCTGCTCGGCGAGGTCCGGAAGCAGGACCCGCTCGGCGAGCCCGTCCCGGTACGCCCAGATGGCGCTGAGCCGGGCAAAGCGGCGGGGGATTCCCCGCTCGTCGGGGGCGATGGTGCAGGCGAGGATGCCGTCGCCCATCAGCTGCCGGGCGGTAGTGAGATGGACGCCCAGTTCGGCAGCGACCCGCCGGGCGTCGCAGCACGGGTCGTCGGGGTCCCCGGGGTCGACCAGCCAGCCGGCGGCGGCGAGGGTGGCATCGACGTGGTCGACTCTGGCGAGGAGCGGGTGGCCGTGCCCCCAGTTGACCCGCCGGGTGGTGGGGACAATGAGGGCGGCGATGCTGGTGGCGATCTTGTCGTCGAGCACCGCCGCGACCTTGGCGAGAGGGGCGACGTCTGGATGGTCGAGGGTGTATATCCGGCCGAAGACGTCGTCGCCGGCGCGATGTCCCATGAACCGGCGCCGCACCGCGTCTTCGATGCCGGCCTCCCAGGCGAGGTCGCTCGCCGCGCTCTTGCGCAGCAGGTGCGAGGAGACCCGGAAGCCGAGATCAGCGCTGGAGAGCCGCTCGGAGGCGAAGGCGTCGCCGAGCGCGTCTTGGTAGGCGGCCTGGCCGGCACGGTTGGGCTGGTGGATACCGGGCACGAGGCGGGCGGTGGTGTCGATCTCCGCGGTGTCGGGGTCGGCGTGGAACGCCTCGATCGCCACGCGACAAAGCGCCATGAGGCCGTCGGGGACGACGAGGACCCGCGAGCCGGCTGCGGTCTTGAGCGTCGGCTTGTAGGGCACGGTGATGACCTGTCCGTGGTCGTCCAGGACGCTGAAGCTGCGCCCGCCCTGTCCCTGGACGGCGAGGAGCCCGGTGTCGCCGAGGTCGACGAGGTCGGAGACCATGATCCCGAAGGCTTCGGAGATCCGCAGCCCCATGATGCGCTGGAGCCAGAAGGCGAGCTGGTGGACGGGATGGAGGTGGGCGGCGACCCGGGCGCATTCTGCGAGGGTGAGCGGCCGTGGACGGCCGGTTGGGGTCCGGCTGCGGGCGGCGCCTCTGTCGGGGAGGGGGGCATCGAGGCCTTCGGTCGGGTCGAAGCCGGGCGGGAACAGCTCGTTGGCCCGGGCGAAGGCGATCACCCGGCGCAGCACCCACAGCGCGTCGGCGACGTAGCGCTGGGACAGCCCAGTCGGGGCCCGCTCGATGTGGCCGATGGCAGCGACGGCGGCGACAGGCACGCGGATCTGGCCGGCGGGGTCACGGTAGGCGCCGGGGAGAAGGCCTGACCGCCAGCGCCGCCTGGCGGTCGGCAGGCTGACCCCGGCCGCCCGGGCGGCCTCGGCGAGGCTCAGCTCGGCGGTGCCGGCGTCGGGTGCGGGCACGGGCAGCGGCGGACAGCGGACGGCGGGGTCGCGTCCGACGAGGTGGAGCAGCCACTCGTGCGCCATGAAGTAGGTGACGTCGGAGATGGTGGCGGTGCGCGGCGCGAACCACGGGACCAGGAACCCTTCGACGATGCGCCGGACCCGCTCGGCGCGCCCGGGCCCGCCGCGGCGCAGGTCGTCGTAGGCGGCGGCCATCCACGCCTTGGCGACAGAGGCCACATCGGGTGCCAGCTTGGCTGGCTCGGTCGGGATCGGCACGGGCCGGGGAGGCTTATGGGTGCGGAACCGCTCAGGGTCAGGGATCGGCCGGTCGTTGGCGAGGGCGGTGACCGCTGCGCTGCGCCACGCCTCGGCGTCGGCGCGGCTGGCGAAGCCCTCCTCGCGGCGGCGGGCCGCGCCCCTGGCGCCGGGGACCGACACCCACCAGCGGTTCTGGTGGTGGCGCAGCGATCCCGTGAGCGGCCGGCCCATCAGCTGGCCTTCTTCGAGACGGTGTCGGCGGCCAGTTGGCGGAGGAAGGCCAGCTCGGCGTCCTGGCGGGCGACGAGGTCTTCGAGGGCGGCGATGCGGGCTTCGGCTCGCGCCAGGGCCAGGTCGGCCGGTCCCTCGGCGCCCCCCTCGCCGGGTTCGCTGGCCTCGACGGGCTCCGTGTTGGGAGCGGAAACGAAGCCGGCGTCGTCGAGGTCAGCAGCGGGGATCGTCCAGCGGCCGTCGAGGAGGCGGGCGTGGGGGAACCGCCCAGCCCTTCGGGCCCGGACGATGGTGTCCCTGGAGCAGCCGGCCAGCGTGGCCGCCTGCTGCTGGGTGAGGAGCCGCCCGGGTGCCGGCTGCCGTCGAGCCGGGCGGTGCGGGTCGGTGGTGCGGGGGCTCATTGGCGGTCTCGCTCCTTTTTCGACCTCGCCGCCAGTGCCGTGCCGGCGAGGCCTCGAGGAGGCCTCTTTCGGGCCGGCAAGTCAAGGCCACCGCCCGTGGGCGCCCCGGTGGCCGGCGATTCCGGCCAGGGCAGGAAGTTGGCGAGCCGGCCGGCCGGGGGCGCCGTGGCGGCGCTCACGCCGCTCTCCTGGCCGGCTCGTCCCGGCTGGCGCGCACCAGGCGGGTGGCCGCCGAATTTCTCGAGCTCACGGAGATTTGCG
This sequence comes from Actinomycetes bacterium, assembly GCA_021846485.1. GTDB lineage: Bacteria > Actinomycetota > Acidimicrobiia > Acidimicrobiales > Palsa-688 > JAKAQB01. Next base: position 837 of record JAJZWW010000351.1, on the reverse strand, counting down.
GGTTGGAGAAGACGAGGAGGTCCTCATGGGCGATCACCTGGCGGGGCACACCCTTGGCGCGGGCCTTGCGGACCTGTTCGAGGGCGAAGAACGAGCAGCGGGGCACGAGCCGGTCGTCGCGCAGTCCTGCGAGGAGGGCGACGTTGCGCTCGTAGAGCGTGAGCCCTGCCGCCTCGCCGACGCGGACCATGGCCCCGGGCAGGTCGACGAGGCGGCCGGCCGCCCAGTAGGGCCGCACCGTCATGGCCACGTAGCCACCGGGGCGCAGCACCCGCCGGCAGCCGGCGAGGACGGTGCCCATGGCGTCGAGCAGGCCGCCGAGCCCGACGTGGGCGAGGTTGGCCGGGTCGGTCGAGTAGCGGTTGTGCGACTTGGCGATCCCCTGTCCGGGGCGGGCGGTGACCCGGCCGTGCAGGGAGGCTCCATAGGGCGGGGAGGTGACCACGAGCGCCACCAGGCCCACGACGGCGGGGTCGAGGACCGCGGGAAGGTGGCGGGCGTCGCCGCAGACCACTTCACCGTGTCCGGTCGCACCCTGGCTCTTGGCGTGGCGGAGGTTGGCCCGGGCGAGCTCGGCCCAGGGCGGCTCGTACTCGACCCCGATGGCGTCGCGGCCCAAGTGGACGGCTTCGACCAGGGTGGAGCCGATGCCGGCCATCGGGTCGAGGACCAAGTCGCCTGGGGCGCTGTAGGTGGCGATGGCCCGTGCGGCGATGGCGGGGAGCATCTTGGCGGGATGGGTGCCGGAGATCTCGACGTAGCGCCCGGCGCGCTGGGCCCGGGCGTTTTGCTGGGCGGTCGGCCACACCGACAGCGGGAGGTCAGCGGGCATCGGCG
>JAJZWW010000350.1 GCA_021846485.1 Actinomycetes bacterium | reverse complement strand
AGGCCACCGCTACCGCTACTACGCCTGCTTCACTCGCCAGCGCTACGGCAAAGACGCCTGCGACGCCGAGCGCATCCGCGCCGACGTCCTCGAGGCCACCGTCCTCGACGCCGTGGTCGACTGCTACGCCGATCCCGACCTCATCGCACGCGCCATCGCGGTCAAGACCCAGCAGGTCGCGACCTCGACCCGCCAGCACAACGACGAGATCGAAGCTGTCACCGCCGAACTGAAGAAGACCGAAGCCGCCATCGAGCGCTACATTCTCGCCTTCGAAGCCGGCACCGTCAGCGACGAGATGTTCGGCCCCCGCGTACGCGACCTCGGCGACCGAGCCCGCACCCTCAAGTCCCGCCGCGACGAACTGACCGAGGCAGCACAGGTAGCCACCATGGACCCTCCCGCCCAAGCGGACCTCGACGCGCTGCGTGCCGAACTGGAAGACCTCATCGCGTCCGGCTCCGACACCCGACGCAAGGCCGTCGCCCAGGCGTTCGTCCACCGCCTCGTCGTAGTCGAGCCCGGCACCATCCGCCCGACCTACCTCATACGAGGCGGCCTCCCCACCGACCTCGCCGAAGAACCCCACCAAACCGCACCCAAGTCGACGTCTCGCGCCGTGACAGATTTAGTGGGCGTTGAGGGACTCGAACCCCCGACCACCGGCTTGTAAGGCCGGCGCTCTGCCAGCTGAGCTAAACGCCCGCCGGCCGCATGCTAGCCAGGGGGTGTGGCGAACAGCCCGGAGGTCGCCCACGCCGGCCCTGGGGCCGCCGCCGGAGTGGTGCCGGCGGGCTCAGCTGGTGCAGCCCCCGGGCGGAGGGGACGGGTCCCGCAGGTCGAGGCCGAGGTCGAGCACGGGGCTCGAGTGGGTGAGCGCGCCGACGGCCACGTAGTCGACACCGGTCTCGGCCACCTGCGACACGGTGCCCAGGCGCAGGCCGCCACTCGCCTCCCAGCGCACGCCGGGGTGGTCCGTCCCGGCGGCGAGGGACTCCCGAATCTCGGCGAGGGACATGTTGTCGAGCAGGATCAGCTCGGCGCCGGCGGCCAGCGCTTCGCGGACCTGGGCGACTGTGTCACACTCGACCTCCAGCGGTATCCCCGGGTGGGCGGCACGGACGGCGGCGACCGCTCTGGCGACCCCCCCGGCGGCGAGGACGTGGTTGTCCTTGATGAGCGCAGCGTCGCCGAGGCCCATGCGGTGGTTGACCCCGCCCCCGCAGCGCACCGCGTACTTCTCCAGGCACCGCAGCCCGGGGAGTGTCTTGCGGGTGTCCCGGACCTGGCAGTCGGTGCCGGAGACCGCCTGCACCCACCGGGCGGTACAGGTGGCGATCCCGGAGAGGTGGGTGAGGAAGTTGAGCAGGGTGCGCTCGGCGCCGAGCAGGTTGGCGAGCGGCGCCTCCAAGGTGGCCACCCGATCGCCTGGCCACACCGGGCTGCCGTCGGGGAGCAGCTCCTCTGCTGAGCCGGCCGGCGAGCCGGAGATGTCGAGGACCGCGAGGACGACCGGTAGCCCCGAGACCACGCCGGGGGCGCGGGCGACGATGTCGGCAGTGGCGACCGTCCCGGGCGGGATCGTCGCCGAGCTGGTCACGTCGGGACCCCACAGTAGGTCCTCCTCGAGCGCTGCCCTGACGACGCGCTCCACTTCGCCGGGGTCCAGGCCGGCATGCTCGAGGGCGGAGGCCGTCTCGGGTGAGAGGCTCACACCAGCTCCCCGGCGAGTACCCGGAGTGCCCCCCCGTCGTGGCGGAGCACGATGCGTTGCTTCCAGGCCGGGCGTGTCTCGGGGTGGTCGAGGCGCCGGTGACATCCCCGGCTCTCGGTCCGGGTCGTGGCCGCGGTGACGACCAAGGTCGACACGGTGTGGAGATTGGTCGCCTCGAGTACATCCCGGTCGAGGGGGGCCGACGCGGGGGCCACCGAGGCCAGCTGGTGCTGCAGCAGAACGAGTCCGTCGGCGTCGCGCAGGACCCCGGCGTGACGGGACATCGCCCGGGTCAGCCGGTGGCGCGCACCCGGGTCGACCCCCAGACCGGCGGGCGGCAGGGACAGTCCTCGGGCGGCCCGGCCGGGCGGTCGTGCGCCGGCGAGCCGGGAGCCGGTCCGCCGGCCCGTGGTGAGCGCCTCGGTCAGGGAGTTGGAAGCCAGGCGGTTGGCTCCGTGCAGGCCGGTGGAGGCTACCTCCCCGACGGCCCACAGGCCCAGGACGCTGGTGGCCCCGTCGTGGTCTGCGCGCACCCCGCCGCAGGCGTAGTGCGCTCCCGGTGCCACCGGGATCGGGTCGGTGGCCGGGTCGATCCCCGCAGCCTGGCAGGCGGCGGTGACCGTGGGGAACTCCCGGGCGAGGCGTCTTGCACCGAGCGCCCGGGCGTCGAGCCACAGGTGGTCGTCGCCGGTGGCGGCCAGTCGAGCGGCCATCGCCGCAGCGACCACGTCCCGGGGAGCGAGGTCCGCCAGTGGGTGGATGCCGTCCATGACCGCCCGCCCACCGGCGTCGACCAGCCGGGCGCCCGCTCCCCGCAGCGCTTCGGTGACCAGTGGGCGGCGACCTCGGGCTCCCGGCTCCCACAGCACCGTCGGATGGAACTGCACGAACTCGATGTCGGCAAGCTCGGCACCGGCCCGGGCGGCGAGGGCGAGCCCGTCGCCGGTGGCCCCTTCAGGGTTGGTGGTCGACTCGTACGCGTGGCCGAAACCGCCGGTGGCCAGCACGACCGCGCGGGTGTGGAGCAGGGTGACCTCGAGCGGACCGCCGTCTGGGGGGTCCCGGGCGACAAGCAGCCCGGCCACTGCTCCGCCGGCGTCGAGGACCAGGTCGGTCGCCGCCGCTCCTTCGGCGAGGCGCATCTGACCCCCGGCCACGGCCCGGGCGGTCGTCGCGGCGAGCACCCGGTGGACCTCCGCGCCGGTGGCGTCGCCGCCGGCGTGGACTATCCGGGGCACGGAGTGGCCACCCTCCATGCCAAGAGGGTCCGTCTCCCAGTGGGCACCGAGAGCGGCGAGCCGTTCGATCTCCCTGGCGGCGCTGCCGACCAAAGCCTCGACAGCGGCGTTGTCGCACAGCCCCGCCCCGGCGACGACGGTGTCGCGGAGGTGGAGCCCGGCACTGTCGCCAGGCGCGAGGGCGGCGGCCATCCCTCCCTGCGCCCAGGGAGTCGACCCGCTGCCGAAACCGTCCTTGGTGACGACGAGCACGTCGGCGCCTCGCGCGGACGCTTCGAGGGCGGCGCTCGCCCCGGCCGCGCCGGTGCCCACCACCACGACGCCCGCCGCGTCCTCGGAGATCACGTTGCAGGGCGGCAGCCGGTTGACCGTGGGCTCCTCCGAGGAGCTCACTCCCCGGCTCCTGGTGTGCCGATGGCGACCATCGCCTCCACCGCCCGCCGTGCCCGCCGGGCGACGTCCGGGTCGACGTGGACCTCGGTGGTCCCGTCCCGGAGACTGGCCAAGAGGACCTCGGGGGTGGTCATGTTCATGAAGGGGCACTGAGCTCGGGGATCGACCGGGTCCCAGCGCACCGCGGGGTTGGCTCTCCGGAGCTGGTGGAGCATGCCGGTCTCGGTGGCCACCAGCACCCGGGAGGCCCGCTCTGAGCGGGCAGCGGCGAGCATGCCGCCGGTGGACATCACCCGGGTCCGCCCGGCGGGGAGATCCCCGGTTCCCGAGAGCCACAGAGCGGCAGTGGTGCAACCGCACTCGGGGTGGATGTAGAGGGCTGCGTCGGGGTCCGCCTCCGCCTGGGCTCGCAGGTCCGTCGGGCTGATACCGGCGTGCACATGGCATTCCCCCATCCAGATGTGCATGCCCTGGCGGCCGGTGACCCGCTGGACGTGGGCGCCGAGGAACTGGTCGGGGAGGAACAGCACCTCCCGGTCCTCAGGTAGCGCCCTCACCACCTCGACGGCGTTGGCGGAGGTGCAGCACACGTCCGACTCGGCCTTGACCTCCGCGCTGGTGTTGACGTAGGCGACGACCAGCGCACCGGGGTGCTCGGCTTTCCACGCCCGCAACTGGCCGGCGGTGATGCTGT
>JAJZWW010000349.1 GCA_021846485.1 Actinomycetes bacterium | reverse complement strand
TCCTGGCCGAGGATCGCCCAGCGGAGGCGCTCGATCAGTACCGCGAGGTAGAGCGCCTCGTGACCCGCTTCGGTGTCGGCCATCCGCAACTGCCGCGCTGGTGCGCTGGTGCGATCGAAGCCGCCCTCGCCATCGGCGCGACCGACGATGCCCGCAGGGTGCTCGCATGGCTCGACGCGCACCGCCCTGCGGCGTTCGGCACGTGGCCGCAGATGGTGGCGCTGGCCGGTGCGGCCGGGTGTGCCGTCGCCGATGGCGACGGCACACGGGCCGAGCGCCTCTACCGGGACACGCTGGCGGTCTCGGGCACCGACCCACTGGACCGCGCACGGATAGCGCTGCGCTTCGGGGCCTGGCTGCGCCGCAGCCGCGAGGTGCTCCCCGCTCGGCCAGTCTTGGCCCAAGCCCTGGAGCTCGCCGAAGGCTGCGGAGCCGCATCGCTCGCCGGCAGAGCCAGAGCAGAGCTAGCAGCCGCCGGGGGACGTCGCCGGCGCCAGCACCGGGACCAGGACCGATCCCTGACCCCCCAAGAGGCCCGCGTGGCCGACCTGGCAGTGACCGGCGCCACCGTCAAAGAGATCGCCCTCGCCATGTACCTGTCACCGCGGACCGTGGAGACCCACCTCATCCACATCTACCGCAAGGTCGGCGTCACCTCCAAAGCCGAGCTGCGCACGACGGCCTTGGGGTACTCCACCGCCAGCCGGCCAGCCCAGCATCTCGCTGGGCGACCCTGACCCGGAACGAGCTCTGCTGACCGCTCACGACGCGAGTGCCCCGGTAGCGATCCGCACACCAAGCCCCCCAGGAAGGCAGGCACGGGTCGTGCTCTTGAGGGGAGCCCGAGCATCGCTTGTCTCTGCCGCAGGGCCAGAAGCCTCGGCGTAAACTGAGCGGTCGTGAGCGAGCAGCCTGCCACTGAAGCGCCGTCGGCCCTGGAGCAGTTGGCGCGCGACCAGCACGCCCGTCCGGTCACTGACATCGCGGAACTGCGTGCCGACGTGTGGCCCTCCGACGAGGAGCTCGAGCAGTTCCTGGCCGACTGGCGCACCAGCCGCGATACCTCGTTGAGCTGAACCCGCGGTGGCCGATGTCGCGATCGACACCGACGTCGCCTCACGCCTCCAGAAGGGCACCGAGCCCGCATGGGTCCGCCACCACATCCTCGGCGCCCGCACCTGGCTGACGTTCGTCACCGTCGGCGAGCTATCCAAGTGGGCGCAGGTCCGCGCCTGGGGTGAGGTGAGGCGAGCCCGGCTGGATGGATGGATCGCCGCTCGCCCCGTGATCCCCTACGACCGAGAGATCGCCCAGGTCTGGGGACGCCTCGCCGGCAACGCCCAGCGACGCGGGCAACCACGACCGCACAACGACACCTGGGTCGCCGCCTGCTGCATCCGAGTCGGGGTGCCGCTCATCACGCTCAACCGCAAAGACTTCGCGGACTTCGCAACCCACGAAGGACTTGTCCTGCTCGACGGACACGACTGAAGACGGGGACCCACTGGCCCGGTTGACGCCCGTCCTGTCGGCGCCCAAAGGCGTCGACCCACCGCTCAGCCAGCTACACTGGGACCGTCGGCTAGATACCCCCCAAACGCATCCTCGGCTCGTCGAGGAACAGCACCGCCGGCTCGGCGACCAGGCTGGCGGCCAGGTCCAGGCGGCGGGCCATGCCCCCGGAGTAGGTGCGGGCGGTCCGGTTGGCGGCGTCTAGCAGGTCGAAACGCTCGAGCAGCTCCTCGGCCCGTAGCCGGGCCCGGGCCTTGGGGAGGTGGTAGAGCCGTCCGAGGATCTCCAGGTTCTCTCGGCCGGTCAGCTCGTCCTGGATGGCGGCGCTCTGGCCGGCGAGGCCGATGATCTCCCGGACCGCCTCGGGCTGGCGGACCACGTCCATCCCTTCGATGAGGGCCCGCCCTCCGTCGGGGCGCAGCAGGGTGGTGAGGATCCGGACGGCGGTCGTCTTGCCGGCGCCGTTGGGCCCGAGCACGCCGAGCACGCTGCCCCGCTCGACGGCGAAGTCGATGCCGCGCAGCGCTTGGACGGACCCGAAGGACTTGCGCAGACCCTCCACCAAGATCGCGGGCTCGGTGGGCTCGGAGGGGCTCATCGGCGCCCCGGGGGACGAGTTGGGCGGATCCGGAGGGCGTCCATCCGCACCATGCTGCCCGATCCGGCCACCGCGCCCGGCCGGTTTCCCCACCGGGAAGATTTGGGCTGGAGGACCTGCTCGCCCGGCGCCGCGCCCTGGGCCTGGACACCTACGACGAGGTCTGGGAGGGCGACTACCACATGGCCCCGGCACCCCATGCCTGGCATGCGCGGGTCCAGGTCGAGATCCTCACCCTCCTGGCTCCTCTCGCGCGCTCGTCGGGGCTGGTCACGCTCGGGCCGTTCAACCTGGGGAACCCGACCGACTTCCGGGTCCCCGACGGCGGGTGCCTCCGGGACGCGCCGGACGCCGTGTGGGTCCCGACGGCGCTGGTCGTGGTCGAGGTCGAGTCGCCCGGGGACGAGACCTGGGACAAGCTGGGCTTCTACGCCTCTGCAGGCGTCGAGGAGGTCTTCGTCGTGTCGCCCACCCGGCGGGAGCTGGTGTGGCTCGCCTGCTCGGTGGGGGCCCCCGGCTCCACCGCCTACGAGCGCGCCGAGGCGAGCAGGGTGCTTGGGCCGGCGAGCCGTGACCTGGTTGGGAGTGTCTGCTGGCCTGCCGGCGGGCCCGCAGGGTGACCTGGCCCAGAGGAGGCCACGGGCTCCTCTGGGGCTCGGGCTGGCGTTGCGGGGAGAAGACACCGCCGGCGTGGTCAGCGAGGCCCGCCGGCGAGCTCGACGGCGGCGTCGACCAAGGCGAGGTGGGCGGCGGTCGAGGGCAGGTTGCCGAGCAGCTCCCCGGCCGCGGGGTCGGCGGCCTCGGAGAGGAGGCCGACCGGCCCGGCCAGGGAGAGCACCGCCTCGAAGCGGGCATGAGCCTCCTCCCAGCGCCCGAGACGGGCCAGGGCGCGCACCGCCCACAGGGTGGCGACGAGGTCCGGGCTGTCCGCCCCGGGGTGGCCGTCGTCGACGTCGTCGGGAAGGCGGGTGAGCAGCGCGCCGTCGGACTGGCGGGCCAGCACCCGCTCGACGCTCGCCGCGACGCGGGGGTGTCCGATCGGCCACGGACCCCGCCACGCGATACGGAGGAGGGCGGCGTCGGTGTCGTCGGCTCCGGCGCCGGTGGGGTCGATCGAGCGGCGCAGCCCCCCGTCGGCGGCGACCCCGGCCGACTCGACCCAGGCGAGCACCCGGCGGGCTTCCGCCTGCCAGGCCGCCGCGGCCAGGTCGAGGGGGTTGGTCTCCCGGGCCCGGCGGGCCGTCCGGTCGAGGGTCACCCACGCCTGCAGCGCCGAGGGGACCAGGCGTGCGGGGCGCCCGCGTGCCGCCCAGACGCCGGCGTCGGGCTCCTCCCAGTGGTCAGCGACCCAGTCGGCGGCGGCGGCCAACGCCGTGGTGGCCCCCGCCAGGGGACCCGGGCCCCCGTCGCCCCACACGCCGCGGTGGCTGGCCGACACGGCCAGCTCCACGTCGCCGTGGAGGTCGAGGTCGGCGAGCCCGGCACCGGGGATGTCGGCGAGCTCCGCGCCGTCCTCACTCCCGTCTCGCCTGGTGCCGCGACCGTACGAGCCGAGCACCACCGGCTGGCTCCGCCGCCACCCGGCCCACGGCAGCACCTCGCCAGCGGGGGGCGGCGCCCCGGCGGCGGTGAGCGCCGCGGGCCAGGGTGGGCGGGAAGCCTCCACGGCTTCGCTCAGCCAGCGCTCCGCCGCCTCGGCGTCCTCGTCGAGGCCCACCCGGGCGAGGGTTGCTGCCGCGCCGGCCGCGTCACGGAGGCGGACGAAGCGGTCGTCGGCGGTGCGCTCCCCGCCGGGCCGGCGGGGCAGCGAGGTGGTACCCGCGCCGAGCGGCCCGCCTGCCGGACCGGTCAGGCTGCGCACGGCGAGGACCGCGGCGGTCACCGCCACCGCGTGGGGGCCGTCGGCGACGAGGGGGCCGAGCCAGCTGCGCCAGGCGGCAGC
>JAJZWW010000348.1 GCA_021846485.1 Actinomycetes bacterium | reverse complement strand
TCGTCGTGGCCGTCGTGCATCCGGGAGCGACGCTGACGCCGCACTTCCGTGACTTCCTGCCCCGGTGGCTGGCCCGCCAGTCGTGGTACGCCGGGACCGATGTGCCCGAGCTGAGCGCCGTAGGCTATTTCCGGATCGAGGATCCCGACGGCGAGGTCGGCATGGAGACCCACCTCGTGAGCGACGGAGCGCTGGTGTACCAAATCCCGATCCCCTTGCGGGCCGCCGACGGCCTTGCTCCAGCCAGCGACAGTCAACGACCCGGCACCTCGTCGGCGGCCGCCGATCCCCACAGAACTGGGTGATCGGCGCTTTCCGGTCAGGTGCGAGGGGTCGGCGCCGACGAACGCATACTCGGCGCTCTGGGCGCCAGCACCCTCCAAGCCCGCCACTTTCCGTGGCCGCCGTGGCGCCGGAGTCCGCCCAACCGGAGAACCGTTGCGCCTCTTGACAGCGCCCATGCCGGGATCCATACTCTCCCCGGAGAGTCGAACACTTGTTCGGGTGTCGGAGGGGGGACTCCCTCCGCCGGTAAGCGGGAACGTCCCCGGTCGGGCACGTTCCACAGTCGTCTCCTCGGTCTGTGGGGCACTCCCCCACCAGGGCCGAGCGTAGCGACCCCTTGGGGAGAGCTCCTCCTCAGTGTCGGCTCGGCGAACCGCTACACGCCGCGTCGTCGCTCGGGCCCGGGGGGTCGGCGGACCCGCTGACCGGCCAGCGGGGCCAGCCGCCCCCCGGTCTCCGGGCAGAGCCGGACCACCTCCAGACCGCGCTGTCGCAACCGGGCCCGGAGGCGACGAAAGAACTCGACCGGATCCGGTCGTCCGGCCGCCGCTGGTTGCGGCACGGTCACCAGGGCGGCGATCCCACTCTCAGCAACGCGGAGCTCGAGCCGGCAATCGGCGAGGCGCACCACCACGAGTTCCTCCTCGGCGAAGAGGACCCCACCGGCCTGCTCGAGCTCAGCTCGCAAGCGTGCACTGTCCACGATCAGGAGCGCCGACTCCGAGGCACCGGTTGGGAGGTCGGGGACGCCGTCGAAGCCGATGTCAGCGGCCACGGCGAGGTCACGCAGGTCGAATCGCTCGTCCTCCCCCTCCACCTCCATCCAGTTGCCCGACCACCGTCCCCGGTGTGCTCTGCCCACCGCCGCCCGACACGTGCGATCCAGTAGGGCGCGCCAGGAGTTGTGCTCCAGGGGGCCACCAGCCTGGAACAGGACCGACCAGCCGGCCCGCTCGGCCAGGTTGGCGGCGTAGTCCCACGGGTCCGGCTCCTCGAACATGAACGCCTCGAACAGCGACCTGCCCGCAGACATGGCCTCGGCCGGGATCTGGCCAAGCTCCTTCCGGCGGTTGAACTCGATCCAAGCGCGGCTCCGGGAGTGCTGGATGTCCACCCACACCCCTTCAGCGGTCGTCCTGTGCAACAGGTCGACGTGGTCTCGCAGCGTCTCGGCCATCTGCGTCTGGCCGGCTGCAGTCTCGTCGAGCTGAGCTGCTGCCTCCTCGACGCCTTCGTGCACCCAACGGAAGCTCTCCTCGACGAGGCGGGCGATCTCCTGGCCGACACGATGTCGGGCATCCGCTTCCTCGTGGCCCTCGAGTGCCAGATCGCCGACCACCGACCGAATGGCGTCGACCTCGTCGACGAGCAGGGCAAGCATCGCTTCCGAGGATGGCCCGCGATCGGTCTCCTCGCGCAACCTCCGCAGGGAGCCGAGCATCAGCCGGCGAAGGTTCACCTGGTCCAGGGGCACTGCGTGGGAGCCGCTCCTCACCAAGTACCTGTCCTCGAACCGGTGTGGGGGCTCGGTTGGCCGGACCCTTGCCACGAAGAACACCGGCCCGGCCGCCACGTTGCACTCGATGAGCTCCACATCGGGCGGTGGCACCACTCGGCTTGCAGCGTTCACCACCCTCTGCTTCTGATCCTCGATGTCACGCAAGCTCCCGGTGGGCCCCGCTCGGAGGCCGACGACTCGTCCCTCTCTCACACCGCCCGCCCGGGACGCCTCTTCTACACCGAAGAGGAAGCAGAACTCGCCGAGATCCCGAAGTGCGACCGTATTGGCCGCCGCTGCCAGGCTCTTGGGAAGATCGTCGGGCGTCACTTGCTTGTAATCGACGTGCGGGTGCTCGCCTCGGTCGAGGAGCAGTTGAACCCAGTCAGGTATCCCGTCGTGCCTGTGTGCCTGCGGCATTCCGGCGAAGGCTAGAACACGTGCCGAGGGTGTCGCGGCTTTACCGACCTGGCCCCACGACGGTCACGACACGTCGGGAGGCTAGGTGAGTTGTGCTTCAAGGCTACCGGCATAGCCGGTGATCCACTGCTCGCTTCGGGCCGTTCGTTCGCCGAGGCCGCCCGTCCACCACCGGTTGAAGGTTGGATCAGCGGCTGCGGCGGCAGCCATGGTCACGCCGGTGTTGCGGGCGCGCTGGCAGGCCACCGGCACCACCTCGGCCCGCTGGGCGGCGGACATGCCGTACGCGTCGGCGAAGACCCGCAGCCGGTGACCGGCGTCAAGGTCCCGAGCGGCTGGGCGCCGGTCGGAAGGTTCGAGCAGCGGCACCCACCAGTACATGGCGTTGACGCAGTCCGCGACCCGGGAGGTGGGCCGGGCGAGGTCGAAGTCGATGACCGCGGCGGGCAGCCCGGAGCGGAACACCACGTTGCCGGGGCAGTAGTCCTGGTGGGCGACCAGCTCTGGCCGGTCGAACAGGGCCGGGACCGCGACATGCTGCTGGCCGGGGATCGAACCCCAGGCGGCGTCCACGGGCGGCAGCCATCCTTCGGCGGCGTCGTGGAGTCGACGGATCAACCCGGCGAGGGCCACCAGGACCCCCTCGGCCCACACCGCGTCAGGCAGCAGATCAGTGGGGACGTCGCCTTCCACGAAGCTGAGGACCTCCCGGCCATCGTCGTCGTAGCCGAGCGGCTCGGGCACGAAGTCGATCCCTTGCGAGCGGAGACGACCCAGGAACGCATGGACCGTGGCCGTGAACGGACGGACGGGGCGTCGGACGGTCTCTGCCACCCGCCACACCTCGGTGACCCCGTCATGGGCCAGCAGCTCGCCGAGTCCACCACCGCGGTCGGTCACGCGGGGCACTCCAAGAGACCGAACTCGCGCCGATGCCTCATGCTAATCCGCCTCCGCGGCGCAAGGGTCATCCCGTGCTCCGGGGAACCTAGCGGCGTCTTCGTCAAACATCAGTCGCCACTTTGCCTCCCCGGCTCGAACAGGAACTCCTCGTCGAACGGCCTCCGGAGGTCGTCAGTCATGCTCTTGATGAGCGTGACGCGGTCCAGCACGGCCATCCATGCAGCCTTGCTCTCGTCCCTAAGCGCGTGCCAGGCGTTCCGACGTGGGTCGCTCGGCGCATACTGCGAGCACTCATGGCGTTGTTTCCCCAGCCGGCCATCGATCTCGCGCGCTGCCCCGAGCAACTCTGCCAAACCGTCCTCGACTGGAGCCTCCACCTTGATCCTTTCAGAACAGCAGACTCGGCCAGTGTAGGAGTGTAGACGGGGGGTGGACCCCCAGCCCCAGCCAAGGACCCCTTGCAGGCGGCGCTTGCTTCAGCTGTCGCTGCCCGACGTCCGTGGCGCCCCTAGGGCCGCCGCAGAACTGGGCGATCAGCGCTCTCCGGCCGAGATCATGGCGCAAGCGGCAGGTGCGCGGATTCATGGGATCCGAGTCGGCGATCTGGACGCCTGGCAGAGGTCCAGCAGCCAAACGCAGGAGACGCTGATGAGGGCCGGCGCCGCCCGGCTGGTTGCGGGTGCTCATTCGGGGTTCGAGCTCTACAGCGGCAACGACGCGGACACCTTGCCCCTGCTCGCGGTGGGGGCGGTGGGCGTGATCTCGGTGGAGTCACATTGGGCCGGCGAAGTACTGCGTGACATGGTGCAGTGCTTTTTCAAGGGTGACTTGGAAGGGGCTCGGTCTCTCAATGCCCGCTTGATCGAGTCCCACCGCTTCCAGTCATCGGAGGATGCCCCCAACCCGGTGCCGACCAAAGCGATGTTGAGGTACTTGGGACTTCCCGCCGGCCAGTG
>JAJZWW010000347.1 GCA_021846485.1 Actinomycetes bacterium | reverse complement strand
CCGGCGGGCCGGTCGGGGGCGGGGGCAGCGGGGGCCGGGGCAGCGGGGGCGGGGACAGCGGGAGCGGGGGCAGCGGGGGCCGGCGGAGGACCGCCGGCGTCGGGCACGGGGCCCCCGTCTCGCAGGGCGGTCCCCGTGGAACCCGGGGTGGGGTCGGCGACCTGGGGGGCGGGGACCGGGCGGGCCAGGTTGACCCCGCCGGGCCGGTAGCCCTCGAAGAACTCCCGCCAGCTCGGGCTGACCGACTCGGGGTCCTGTCGGTACTGCTCGTACATGTCGTCGACGAGCCACGCGTTGGGGCCGAAAAGCTCACGGTTCGATCGGTCTTCGGGCACCCTCCCAGCGTAGGGCGGTACCGAGCGGCAACGAGCCCCCCGCTGCGGGGCGGCACACTGGAGGGATGCCCGCCCAGTACATCTTCACCATGCGCGATCTCCGCAGGTACTATCCCCCCGACAGGGAGGTGCTCCGGGGCATCAACCTCTCGTTCTACCCGGGGGCCAAGATCGGAGTGATCGGCGCCAACGGCTCGGGCAAGTCCTCGCTGCTGCAGATCATGGCGGGGCTCGACGACGGCTTCTCCGGCGAGGCTCGCCTCACCGCCGGGTCCAGTGTCGGGTACCTGCCCCAGGAGCCGCAGCTCGACGCGTCCAAGGACGTGGCGGGCAACGTCGCCGACGGGGTGGCGGCCGTCAAGGGCCTGCTCGACCGGTTCAACGCGGTGTGCGCGGCGATGGGCAACGCCGACGCGGACTTCGACGCCCTGCTGGCCGAGCAGGCCGACCTGCAGGACCGCATCGACGCCGCCGGAGCGTGGGACCTGGAGCGCACCCTGGAGATCGCCATGGACGCCCTGCGGCTCCCGCCGGGCGACGCCGAGGTGGCCACCCTCTCGGGAGGGGAACGTCGCCGGGTGGCCCTGTGCCGCCTGCTGCTGTCGCGCCCGGACCTGTTGCTGCTCGACGAGCCGACCAACCACCTCGACGCCGAGTCGGTCGCCTGGCTGGAGCGGACCTTGCAGGAGTACCCGGGCACCGTCGTGGCGGTGACCCACGACCGGTACTTCCTCGACAACGTCGCCGGCTGGATCCTCGAGCTCGACCGCGGCTTCGGGATCCCGTGGGAGGGCAACTACTCGTCCTGGCTGGAGCAGAAGCAGGCCCGTCTAGCCGCCGAGGAGGAGGCCGACAGCTCCCGGCGGCGGACCTTGGAGCGCGAGCTCGAGTGGATCCGGATGTCCCCCAAGGCCCGCCAGAGCAAGGGCCGGGCCCGGATCACCGCTTTCAACCAGCTGGTCGCCGAGGCCGAAGCAGTGGAGCGGCGCTCGGAGCGACTGGAGATCGTGATCCCGCCCGGGCCGCGCCTCGGGGACCGGGTGGTCGACGCCGAGCACCTCACCAAGGGCTTCGGGGAGAAGCTCTTGATCGACGACTTGTCGTTCCTCCTGCCACCGGGCGGCATCGTCGGGGTGATCGGTCCGAACGGGGCGGGAAAGACCACGCTGTTCCGCATGGTCGTCGGGGACGAGGCACCCGACTCCGGTGAGCTGCACGTGGGGCCGACGGTGTCGCTGGCCTACGTGGACCAGTCCAGGGAAGCGCTCGTCCCGACCGAGACCGTCTACGACGCGATCACCGGTGGGCTCGACCATCTCGTCGTCGGCGGGCGCGAGGTCCACGGCCGGGCCTACGTGGCGGGGTTCGGCTTCAAGGGCAGCGACCAGCAGAAGCTGGTGGGGACGCTGTCGGGCGGTGAGCGCAACCGGCTCCAGCTCGCCAAGGTGCTCCTCGCCGGCGGCAACACCCTCCTGCTCGACGAGCCGACCAACGACCTCGACGTCGACACGCTGCGGGCCCTGGAGGACGCTCTGGAGGCGTTCCCGGGCGCGGTGGTGGTGATCAGCCACGACCGGTGGTTCCTCGACCGGATCGCGACCCACGTCCTCGCGTTCGAGGGCGACAGCCGGGTGGTGTGGTTCGAAGGCAACTTCAGCGACTACGAGGCGGACCGCCACAAGCGCCTCGGCGGCGACGCCGACCAGCCGCACCGGATCCGCTACAAGCCGCTGGTGCGCGGCTGAGCCATCTGGCCTTCGCGCTCATCTCGGGTCCCGCGCGCGCCGATACGACAGTCGTGACCACGGCGACTCTCCCCACCCTGAAGTCGATCGCCCCGGTCAGCCGGGCGGTGCTCCGCCCGGTCGACCCGGGCAACGACGCCTCCTGCGCCCACTGCGACGAGCCGGTCAAGTTCGCCGCCCGCCAGCAGCGGCGCCAGGTGATCGCGAACGTCTACTCGGACGGCCGCTGGAACCGCGTCGAGCACTACCACGAGGACTGCTACGGCGCTGCCGGAGCGCCCCACGGGGCTCCCGCCGCGGCCAGCGAGGCCACCGCCCGCCGGCGCGCCGGCTGAAGCACGCGCCGGCGCGACCTCCCCGCAGCAGCGATCGCGCCGCCTGAACGGGTTTGGGTACAACCCTCCCGGCTGGGGCAGAGTCGAGGCCCGCCGACGCCCGAGCCAGGAGGGACACCCATGAAGGTCGCGCTCACCGGCAGCCACGGTCTGATCGGCCGGCGCCTGGCCGTCGAGCTGCGCCGCTCCGGCCACGAGCTGGTGCGGGTGGTGAGGTACCGGGAGGGCGACGCCGCCGTCGTCTGGGACCCCGACGCGGGGACCGTCGACGCCGACCGCCTGGCCGGCGTGGAGGGGGTGGTCCACCTCGCCGGGGTCGGCATCGGCGACCGCCGGTGGGCACCGGAGCACAAGCGGGCGGTCCTCGACAGCCGGGTCCGGGGCACGACGCTGTTGGCGGAGACCCTCGCCGGGCTCCGCCCCCACCCCCGGGTGCTGCTCGCCGCGTCGGCGGTCGGCTTCTACGGCGACCGCGACGACGAGCTGCTGAGCGAGGACAGCCCCGCGGGATCGGGGTTCCTCGCCGGGGTGTGCCGGCAGTGGGAGGCGGCTACCGCAGCTGCCGAGGAGGCCGGCATCCGCACCGTGCACCTGCGCACCGGGATCGTCCAGAGCGCCGGAGGCGGCGCGCTCGCCAAGCAGCTCCCCTTGTTCCGCCTCGGCCTCGGGGGCCGGCTCGGCTCGGGTCGCCAGTGGGTGAGCTGGATCTCCATCACCGACGAGGTGCGCGCCGTCGAGCACCTCCTCGGCGACGACGGGGTCGCCGGCGCGGTCAACCTGGTCGGCCCGGCCCCGGTGACCAACGCCACCTACACCGCCACCCTCGCCCGGGTGCTCGGCCGGCCCGCCCGCCTCGGCGTCCCCGCCCCCGCCCTGCGACTCGCCCTCGGCCGGGAGACGGCCGACGAGCTGCTCCTCGCCAGCCAGCGGGTCGACCCGGCGGTGCTGTCCCGCAGCCGGTTCTCCTGGCGCCACGAGACCCTCGAGGACGCGCTGCGAGCGGAGCTGCCCGGCCGCTGAGCGCCAGGGGGTCGCCGTTTCGCTCGAGCGGCAGACGCCTTCGGGAGCGACCTCTGCCAGGCGCCAGCACGGCGAACTCTGCCGCTTGTCACGCCGCGCGACCAGATCCCCGCTGCCGCGCACTGCTATCTGCCAGGCGTCCACGAACTCCGGAAATCGGGGTTGAGCACGCCCCGGTAAGGTTGTGGTGGCGCCAGGAGTGCTGAGGACGACCTGACGACCTAGCTAGCCTTCCGCTCGCCGCTCATGCACAACAGAGCGTAGCATCCGCCCGTAGTCAGGTCACAGCTGACCGCCAAAGCGGTTCGCGGGCCTCCCGCCCGCCCCCGGCCGGCACCAGAAGAGGTCGCCAGCATGCGGCTCATGAGCAAGCCGGTCTTCAGACAGGCCTTCGCGAGCCGTCGTGATGAACAGCTCGTCACCCGATGCGCCGCCGAACGCCACGCTCGTCACCTGAGAGACCGGGAGCTTGACGATCCGGTCCACCACTCCTTCGGGGGTCAGCCGGCGGACCTCGCCTCCTCCCCACATGGCGACCCAGATGCAGCCGTCGACATCAAGCGACAACCCATCGGGAATGCCTGGTGGCGGAACGGAGATAGCGTAGCTGCAGCCGGTCATCTCGCCGCCG
>JAJZWW010000346.1 GCA_021846485.1 Actinomycetes bacterium | reverse complement strand
CAAGGTCCGCCGCGTGATCATCGCCGCTCAATTTCGGCGGGTTGACTCCGGACCGGTCACCCCACAGGAAATCTCCGTCATCCGCCTGGCCTGGGAGGACGTGCCCGCATAGGTGCGAAAGTCGAGGTGGATGGACCTCTTCGGCTACGCCGCGCCGGCGGTGGTCACTGACACCTCGGGGGAGTACCGGGCGGTGCGGGAGTCGGTGGGATTGATGGATTTCTCCATGTTGCGCAAGGTCGACTTCGCCGGCCCAGGGGCGCTCGAGCTGGTCGACGGAATGGTGACCCGGGACCTGAGCCGGCTCCGGCCGGGGCAGATCGTTTACGGGGCGATCGTGGACGACGACGGCAAGGTGGTCGACGACTGCACCGTGGCGGTCATAGCCGCCGACCGGGTGCGTTTTTGTGGGGCGAACGACAGAGACTGGGAAATGTTCGCCGCGGCGGCTGCCGGGATGGACGTGACGGTGACGCCTTTCACCGACGAGATGCCCCACCTGTGCTTGCAGGGCCCCCGCAGCAGGCAGATGCTGGCGGCGCTCACGGACGCGGACCTGTCCAACACGGCCTTCCCCTATTACACGTTCCGGGACCAGGTGAGCATCGCCGGGGTACCGGTGTTCATGACCCGGCTCGGCTACACCGCCGAGCTGGGCTACGAGCTGTGGGTGTCCCGCCCGCGGGCGCTCGAGCTGTGGGACGCCCTGGTCGACGCGGGGAGGGCGTGGGACATGCGCCTGGTCGGCATGACTGCCTTGGACCTGTTGCGCATCGAGGGCGGTTTCGTCATCGGTGGCGTGGAGTACGACGCGTCGGTGTCCCCCTACGAGTGCGGGCTCGGTTGGGCGGTCGACCGGGACAAGGCCCGGCTGCGGGGCCGGGACGGCCTGGAGCGCGACCGGCTGGCGACGACTCGCCGGCTCACGAGCGTTGTCCTCGAAGACGGAGGTGACGAGGCGAGCGGGGCACCCCTCTACTCGCCGGCGCCCAGCGGCGGCCGCGGCGAGTCCGTAGGGTTGGTCACTCAGGCGGTCCGCTCGCCGCTTCTCGGGGGTCGGACGCTCGGCTTGGCGCGCGTCGAGGCGACCCACCGGGGGCCCGGCACGCCGGTCGTCGCGCTCGTCGGCGACCGGGAGGTGACCGGTGAGGTCGTCTCCCACCCCGTGTACGACCCGGAGCGTACCCGGGCGAAGGAGAAGCCTTGACCGCTCCCGCTCCGAGCCCCGAGGCGGTGCGTGGGGAGTTCCTCTTGGACCCGGCGATCTCCTATCTCAACCACGGCGGTTTCGGCGCCTGTCCCGCCCCGGTCGTCGCCGCTCGCCGGCGGGAGGCGGAGCGCATCGAGGCCGACCCGACAGGTTTCTACCGCCACCGGGTGGACGGTGCACTGGCCGAGGCGCTCGCCCCGGTGGCCGGTGCACTGGGTGCGGCCCCGGGAGACCTCGCCTGGGTGCCCAACGCCACCTTCGGGCTCAACCTGGTGGCCCGTTCGCTGGCCGACCGTCTCGGTCCGGGCGACGAGGTGCTGCTGAGCGACGTCGAGTACGGCTCCCAGGTCATGCTGTGGCGGTGGCTGTGCGAGCGCACGGGAGCCCGGCTCCGCTTGGCCCCCGTGGATGGCGTAGCTCGCTCCGGCGGGTCGGTCGCCGACGCGGTGGAGGGCAGCGTGTCGGCCGCGACGCGCGTCGCCCTGTTGTCCCACGTGACGTCGGCCACCGCCCAGCGCCTGCCGGTCGAGGAGATCGCCGGTCGCCTGCGCAGCCGGGGGGTGGTCGTCGTGGTCGACGGCGCCCACGTGCCGGGCCAGGTCGAGCTCGACCTGGCTTCGGTGGGGGCGGACTACTACGTCGGCAACCTCCACAAGTGGTACGCGGCTCCCCGGGGAGCGGCGGTCCTCCACGCCCCCGGGCGGGAGGCGCAGGGCCGCCTCGACCCGCTGGTGGTCAGCTGGGGTGGCACCGACCGAGCCGATCCGCTGGCTCGCCGGGTGCACTCGCCGGGCACGGTCGACCCGACCGGGTACCTGGTGGCCCCGGAGGCGCTCGCGTTCCACCGCCAGGTCCTCACCCCGGCGCGTCCCGGTGCCCGCCGGCGCCTGGCGGCGGCATCCGGCGCTCTCGGTGACCTCGGTTTCGCCCGAGTCGGCTCCCACGACGAGAACCTGCTGATGTCAGCTTTCGAGCTGCCGGTCGGGGTCGAGCCCGCAGCCCTCGAGTCGGCCCTGGAGGAGGCCGGGGTGGAGGCTGTGGTGACCGAGGCCCCCGGCCGTCGTCTGCTGCGCATCTGCGTCGCGTGGTACACCACCGACGAGGACGTCGAGCGCCTCTTGGACGTGGTGCGCGCCGCCCGCCGCCCGGGACGCCTCCCGGTCGACGCTGCTAGCCTCCAGGACCGGGCGGCGCAGCAAGCGACGTTCGTGCCCGAGTAGCTCAGCCGGCAGAGCAACGCACTCGTAATGCGTAGGTCAGCGGTTCGATTCCGCTCTCGGGCTCTGTATCCTCGCAGTTCAAGAGCCGTTTCGGTGGGTGTTACACCTCCCCGGTAGCCTCTGTCCCAACAGTTGTCCCAACAACCGGGCTTCTTGGGAGGAGGGCGTGCGATGGCTGGAAGCCTGCGGCAGCGGCCCGATCGGGGAGCGGATGCCTGGGAGCTGCGGGTGTACCTCGGCCGGGGCGCAGCGGGGAAGGTCCGGCAGCGCAGCGTCCTGTTCCGCGGGACCAAGCGGGCCGCCCAGCGCGAGCTGACCCGGCTCTCGGCGGAGCAGGACCGAGCGCCGGCCGTCGTCCCGGCCGCGTCGGCTCGGGAGTGGGGTCCGGCCACCACCTCGTAGCGCCGTGCCGTGCTCGGCGAGAGGTCGTCCCAGCCGTTGGCCTGCCAGGCCTCGATGGCGTCGTTGATGGGCGCATGGAGGGTCAACATCCGCGGCTCGATTGGCCGGCGCCAGATCGCCAGCCTCGGCCCCTACGACGTGGAGCGCTACTTCCGGGACCTGAAGGCCGCGGGGCTGTCCCAGGCGTCGGTCCGCCACGTCCGAGCCGTCTTGCATCGAGCCTGCCGGCTGGCCCGCAAGTGGAGCAACAACACGCTTCCGAACCCGATCAGCGACACCGAGCTCCCCGAGTGGTCCATGGCGGAGAAGGCCCCGGCGGTGCGCTCGCCGAGCGCGGATGAGGTCCGCCTCCTGCTCTCCGCGGCGGGTGACGACCGTGACCCGAGGGTGCCGGCGTTCGTCCGGGTGGTCGCCGCCACCGGGCATGCGTCGCGGGGAGGCGTGCGCACTGCGCTGGGACGACGTCGACTGGGACGGCTCGGCCGTCCGGATCGACGAGGCGCTGGTGACCTACACCGGCGGCGTGACGGTCCGCGGACCGAAGACCCGGGCCAGCGTGCGGGGAATCGCCGTGGACGGCCCTACCATCGACCAGCTCCGCCGTCTCCGCGACCACCAGGTCGAGCTGGCCGTCGCATCGGGAGTGGAGGTGGCGGGCGACTCGTTCGTGTTCTCCTACGAGCCCGGCGGCCAGGTCCCGCCCTATCCCGACACCCTCAGCCACGCCTTCTCGTCCCTGCGCGACCGGGCTGGCGTCGCCGCCGACGTCCACCTGCACTCGCTCCGCCACTTCCAGTCGACCGAGCTGGACCGGGTGATCAGCGAGTCGCAGAAGCAGGCACGCCTGGGCTGGTCGACGGTGCACATGGCCCGCCACTACACCGGGGCCGTCTCGGCCGAGGACCGGCGAGCGGCGGAGCACATCGGCTCCCTCCTCGGCTGACAAGCGGGCGTCTGGGACCGGACCGTGGTCCCGGGTGGCGCCGCGCTGCGCAGGCCCGGCAGTCACCCCGGCGCTACCTGCTGCGTGGTGGCCGGCAGTGAGGCTCTCTGCGCTCCGGCGTAGGAGCCGACGTCTCCGTCGAGGAGTCGCTCGACGGCCCGGCGGGGGATCCCCAGGCGCACCACGATCGCCAAGATGACCCAGTTGTTGCCGTAGCCGAGCTTGGCCTCGCCGGCCGCGGAGCCGTCGTGGAACCATGATGCAGCGTGCACTTTGGGCCCGCGGCGGTGGA
>JAJZWW010000345.1 GCA_021846485.1 Actinomycetes bacterium | reverse complement strand
CACTTCTACGACGTCTACCAGCTCTTGGGGGACCGACAGGTGCTCGACCTGCTCGCGGATCGAGATCAGACCGAACAGGTGATGCGCAGCGTCGAGGAGATCAACCGGGCCTTCTTCGGCGGCGACTCCACGGAGGTTCGCCCGGCGGACGGCTTCGCCAGCTGCCCGGCTTTCGACCCGACCAGCGACATCTCGACCCGGCTCCGAGCCGCCTACGAGTCCACCATGCCCGAGCTGTACTTCGGCGCCGGACCGCTTCCTACCTGGGAAGAGGTCTGCGGTCGTGTCACCGAGCAGCACACGCTGCTGTGAGCATGCCTGACCCGGCGCCATGAGAAAGGATCGCAGCGGAGAAACATGCGACCCAGAGCTGACGCCGAGCCGCCGGTATCGCCGCAAGAAGGCCCGATCCAGATCCAGCTGCGCGACCTTGCTTTCCGGGCCCAGCGGAGGTCTCATCGCCACCGGCAGGCGACCAGGAAGGAGACGACCGTGTGGCGAGTCGCGATCTACGCCCGGGAGACGCCCGGGCGCGCCGGACAGGCAAGGCTTGACCGGCAGGCGACCAACCTCGCGGCGCAGGTAGCCCGCCAGCCGGGGTGGCGCCACGTTGCCACCTACGCGGACCAGGGCGACGGTGCTGTCCGGCCGGGCCTGTCCCGAATGCTCGCCGACGCGCCGAGCTACTTCGACCTGGTGGTGGCGGACGGGTACGGACGCCTGTCGCCGGACCACCGTGAGCTGCAGGCACTACTGTCCCAGCTGGGCGGCGCGGGAGTACGGGTCGTGGTCCTTCGGCCCGCCGCGGGTCGGCGCTTCGCCCGTCTCGTGGCCAACCTGGCGCTCGCCGACCTTGTCGGCGCGGCCGCACGCTGACGCTGCGGGCGGCCCGCGGCGACCTACCTGGCGGCGAGAACAGCAACCAGCGCACCGAGCCACAGACACGGTCCCGCCGGTATGCCGGGGGTTCGCCCCGGTCGGCGACTGGGGCGCCAGAGCACGACGGCAACCAGGGCGATAACCCAGCCGAGGATCACCCCGGTCGACAGCGCCGACCAGCCCACCCAGCCGAGGAGGAGGCCGAGCAACCCGCCCAGGATGACATCGGCGAGGCCGAGCCGCTGCCCGCCGGCCACGAGGGCGATGACGAGGTAGAAGGCGGCGAGGGCGGCCATGGCGATGACCGCCCGCCCGAGCGGCCACCAGGTGCCGTCCGTTCCGGCGGCGACGGCGAGCAGCGCGACACCGACTGGGTACGACGGAAGCAGCAGCGCGTTGGGCATCGTGAAAGTGCGGGCGTCGATCACCGCTGCGACGGTCAGCACGGCCCCGAGGTAGAGGTAGGCGGCGAGCGGCGCCGTCCACCCGAACCGCCACACGAGCGCAACCACGACCGCGGTGAACGAGGTGACGGTGAGCGCCCGCCAGCGTGCCGGAACCAGGGCGGGGGCGAGGGAGTCGCCGATCACCGCGGCAGCCGGACGCGGTCTGGGTCTGGCCGGCGCTCGGGGTCGGCGGTGAGCTGGCGGTAGAGGTTGGCGGTGGCGGCCTCGACGTCGAGGTCGAGCTCGGCGAGCCGACCCTGCAGCAGGCGCCAGACGTCGGTCACCGCGCCGGGGCGGCCGCGGGCGGCGTGGAGGACCATGAGCCGCCGGTAGGGCTCCTCGGCGTAGCGGTCCCGGGCGATGGCGTGCTCCAAGACCTCGACGGCGGCGTCGGGGCGCCCGGTCTGCTCCTCGAGCTCGGCCAGGCGCAAGTGGGCGTCGAGGGCCCGTCGGTGCAGGTCCTGGCGGACCGGCTCCACCCACGGCCGGTCCATCCCGGCCAGAAGGTCGCCCCGGTAGACCTCGACGGCCCGGCGCAGCGCGGCCCGAGCGACCTCGTCGTCGTCGGCCCGGGAGGCCTCGCCGAGGGCGGCTTGGAACTCCCACAGGTCGCAGGCGATCTCGGTGCCACACGGCCGGTAGTGCTCGCCGGCCTTGGTGAGCACCTCGAGGTCGCCACCACCAGCTTCTCGCAGCCGCGCCCGCAGGTCGCTGAAGGACCGCCAGAACTGGCCGTGGACCCGGCCGGGCGCGGTGTCCGGCCACAGCGCGTCGACGGCCTCGTCGCTCGTCGCGCCCTCCGGGCGCAGCAGGCTCCAGGCGAACACGTCCCGGGCCCGGCTGCGCAGCCCGGTCACCACCAGCTCGCCATGCACCGCCACCTCGAAGTGGCCGAACATGCGCACCGTGATCGGCCACTCGGCCAGCCCGTCACCGTTTCCGTTCGGCGGCGGAGACGGTGACGGCTCAGGCCACGGCCCGCTGGCGTCGTCGGTTGATAGGTCGGCGGCGGATGTGTCGTCGGTGGAAGAGCCGCCGGATCGCAGGGGGATGACGGTGGCGTGGGCGGCGAAGGGGTGCTCGCCGAGGTCGCCCTCGCCGACGGCCTCGGCGACCGCGGCGAGCACCTCGATCGCCTCGTCGGCGCGCAGCCCGAACAGCTGAGTGCCGAGCAGGACACCGAGGCGGTCCGAGGGTGCGGCGCCGAGCACTCGGCGGCCGGCGTCCATGCGCAGCTGTCCGGTGGCGATCGGCGACGGCGCGAGGGACACGACGCAGATGGCCAGGCGGGGCGCGTCGGCGACGAGTGCGGTCCAGCGACCGAGTGACTCGGCGGGCAGCGCGTCGAGAACCACGAGCAGCAACGGCAGCGGGTTCTCGGGGTTCTCGGCTCGGAACTGGGCGGCGTCGGCCGCCCCGGCCGCCTCGAAGCGCCGGCTGCGGGCGACACGCTCGGACTCGACGGCCCGGGCTGCCTGGTCGGTTGTCGCCACCCGACGGACGGCGCGGTTCGGGGCCAGACCCGGCAACAGCCGCTCGGCGAGGTCGTCGGTGAGGAGTACCTCGGCCGCGCCCGGCTCGGCGCGCACCAAGAGCGCGGTCACCAGGGCGCGGGCGACGTCGTCGACACCTGGGCCGTCGAGGGCGGTGCCGGAGAGGTCGGTGAGCTCGATGGTCACGATCTCGTCGCCGCGCGACGCCACGTCGAGGCGGCCCGGCTCGGCGATGCGCTCCTCCTCCCCGACCGGCATGGCCGGGACCGGACCCGACCCGTCGAGCGGCGCGTTTGCCGTGGCCGCTTGGCGCAGGTGGTGGATCGTCGGGCGTGCCGGCTCGGTGGCGAGGGTGCGGCCGGGCTTGGGTGGCCGGTAGCGATAGGCGTGGCGGCGACGGAGCCGGCCGAGGGCGATCGTGGCGGCCACCCCGGCGGCGAACGAGCCGGCGACGACCGAGCCTGACGGCAGTCGCACCGGTTCCCCGGTGCGATCGACGGGCGCCGTGTCAACGCGGTGGGGGGCCGTCGTCGGTGGCGGCTCGGACGGCGTCGTTGTCGCCGGAGGCGCGGTGCTCGGCGGCGTGGTCGCCGGCGGGGATGTTGACGGGGGCACGGTGGTCGGCGGAGGCAATGTGGTGGGCGGAGGCAATGTGGTGGGCGACGGTTCCGGGCCGGCGGCCGATCCCGAGGGACTGGGCTCGGGTGTGATCGTCGCGGGCAGGAGGAGCGTCCAGCCGGGGTCGATCCAATGCGGGTCGGTGAGCGTGACCCCGCCGGGCTGAGGCCGATCCTCGTTGAGCTGGAAGATCTCCGACCAGCGCAACGGGTCGCCCAGCTCCCGCTCGGCGATGCCCCACAGGGTGTCGCCGCGCTGGACGAGGTAGGTGGCTGGCGCGGCCGTCGGGGCGGGTGCCATGGACGACGCGCCGGCGCCGGGCGCTGCGACGGTGGTGGCCGCCCGTGCGGGGGCGGGCGGAGCGGGAGCCGGCGGAGCGGGGCGGGTTGCGGCGCTGAGGTCGGTGTCGGTGAAGGTGGCGTGGTTGACGACGAGCGCCGCGACTGGCCGTCGGAGGTTGGTGGCGGCCATCCCGCGCCCGAGGGTGCCGGTGTGCGCGGGCCGCGGCGCCAGGGTGAGGCAGGCCACGACGACCGCGGCGACGAGCCGCCCGGTGACGGGTTGGAAGATCCCGGCGACCGGGAGGTGGGGGGCGTGGCGTCCGGCGAGCGCGGCGGGGATCTCGACCGCGAGGGAG
>JAJZWW010000344.1 GCA_021846485.1 Actinomycetes bacterium | reverse complement strand
CTCGTGGAGGAACGTGTGCCGATGGGTCGCCTGGGCACGCCTGACGACGTTGCCGACGCCACGTTCTTCCTCTGCTCGCCGCAGGCGGCCTACCTGAGCGGAGTCGAGCTCCCCGTCGACGGGGCCGAGCGGGCATCATGAATCCCAGCCCTGACTCACCGAGAAGTCTCTCTTTGGCGGCCACCGGCCTGTGGCACCCTTTCTCCGACGTGGCGGCCATCCGGGACCCCGAGGTGTCCCCGCTCGGGCCGAGGGCCGTCTCACCACCACTCACGATCGAAGGCAGCGAGCTGTCTCTGGTCGCCGAGGCGGTGGCCACCGGGCTCGTCCGCCTCAGTTGACTTCATGACCGACCCGGCCCGCTCGCGGCGGCGCCCCGCACCATAGGGAGAGCTCCAAAGGATGCTCAGGACCCGAAAGGCGGTGCCCCGGTCGCTGGCCGAGGAGCTGCCGACCCAGTTGCGGCGCGGCTCGGTCGGCGTGCCGACGGCCGCCTTCCAGGCCTTCTCCTACGTGGCTCCCGCCGGCGACGTCGCCATCCTGCTCATCGGCACTGCGCTCTTCGCCGCCGGCTCCACGCCGCTGGCGGTGCTGATCGCGTGGCTGATCTACGGGCTGTGGATGGTCACTCCGGTGGAGTTCTCCAAGTTCATCTCGAACTCCGGCAGCTACTACGCTTATTCAGCTCAGGGCTTCAAGGGCGGCGGCGTGCTGGTCGCCTGGTACTGGCTGGGGGAGAACCTGAGCGGCCCGGCCTTCGGCGTGCTCGGACTGAGTGCGTTCATCTACGTGCTGTTCTCTTCGCTGGCGGCCACCTCCTGGGCGTGGGTGCCGATCGGCATCGCCGTGCTCCTGATCGGGGTGGTGCTTTCGTATCGCGGCGTCAAGCCGTCGGCCGGCTTCACTTTGTTGGCCGGCTCGATCGAGGCCGTGTTCCTCATCGTCACCGCAATCGTCATCATCTTCGAGGCCGGCTCGAAGAACACACTGAGCACCTTCACCCTCGGCCCCCTCCACGGGGCGATCCACCCGATCTTCCTCGCGATCGTCTTCTCGGTGGTTGACTTCACCGGGCTCGGGACGGCCACGACGCTGTCGGAGGAGACCAAGGACTCGAAACGCAAGATGAAGCAAGCCCTGTGGCTCGGATGGGTCGTTGCCGGCGTCGCCCTCATCCTGCCCGCCTACGCCCTGACCGTCGGGTGGGGCGTCCCCGCGATGGCCAGTTATGCCAAATCCGCCGACCCGGGCCTGATCGTCTACCGCCATTATCTCGGCAACGTGGGCTGGGGGTTCCTGATCGCGGTGACGATGACCAGCTACCTGTCGTACATGGTCTCGAAGGTCAACGCCGTCACCCGGATCTGGTACAGCGCAGGCCGTGACGGCATCTTCTACGGGCGTATCAGCGGAGTCAACCAACGCTTCAAGACGCCATCCCAGGCGGTGGTCGCGTTCGGCGTGGTCATCCTGGTGATCAACATCGTGGCCGGCATCATCCTCGGACCGGGCAACGCCGCCCTTTGGTTGCTGACCATCGCTGGGATATGCATCATCGGCGTCCACATGGTCGCCAACACCGCTCTCACCGTCTTCACGGTCCGATTGGGCAGGTTCCGCCCGATCGTCCACGGGTTGATCCCGAGCGCGTCCACGATCATCGGTGGGATCGTCATCTACTACAGCGCGATCCCGCTGCCGAGCGGGCCCTTCAAGTACGCGGTGCTGCTGTCGCTCGCCTGGCTGTTGGTCGGCTTCGGGGTGCTCGCCTGGTACCTGTCCCGGCATCCAGGGATCCTTGCCGGCGGCGGGATGTCCCGGGACGCCCCCCAGGGCGTGGCCCCACCGGTGTGAGGTTCCTGCCCGCTACCGGCCCACGGCGTAGGCCTGCATGCCCCGGGGGTCGGCGGCGGCGTGCAGCACGCCGTCGGGGCCCCGCCTGATCACCGTGGTGCGGCCGAGGGACCACTCGGCCTCCTCGATCACCTCGTGACCCCGGGAGCGGAGGGCCGTCAAGGCGTCGTAGCCCACCGTCCGCTCGATGTGGACCCGGCCCGGCTGGGCGGTGCGGGGGTAAAAGGAGGAGGGGAAGTGGCTGGTGTGCCACATGGGCGCGTCAAGGGCGAGCTGCAGGTCGGGCTCGTGGTGCAGGTGGCGGAGGAAGAAGAGCAGCGTCCACTGGTCCTGCTGGTCCCCGCCCGGCGTCCCGAACGCCAGGGACGGCTGGCCGTTGTCTGCGAGGACGAGCGATGGGGTGAGCGTGGTGCGGGGTCGCTTGCCCGGCGCCAGGCTGTTGGGCAGGCCTTCCTCCAACCAGAACATCTCACCCCTGGTGTTGAGGGCGAAGCCCACGCCCTCGATCGCCGGTGAGCTCTGCAGCCACCCGCCGCTCGGCGTGGCGCTGACGACGTTGCCGAAGCGGTCGGCCACGTCGAGGTGGCAGGTGTCGCCGCGCGTCCGGCCGTCGGCGGACACCTCGGGCAGCCGCCCGTTGGCCACGATGCCCTGCGTGGAGCCCGCCGGGTAGGCGCCGGCGTCGGGGTAGCGGGGGAGCAGCGGCGGGCGGCCTCCCGGACTGCCCGGCCGCAACTCGAGCGACGCCGTGTCGACCACTAGCGCCGCTCGGGCGCGAGCGTAGTCCCGGGACAGCAGGTGCTCGAGGGGCACGTCGACGAAGGCGGGGTCGCCGTAGAACGCTTCCCGGTCGGCGAAGGCCAACTTGGCGCACTCCGTCGTGGCGTGGACCAGCTCGGGGGAGACCGGGTCCCACCCGTCGAGCTCGAAGTGCTCCAGGAGCCGCAGCTGCTGGAGCAGCACTGGCCCCTGCGTCCACGGGCCTGGCTTGCACACCGTCAGGCCTCCGTAGTCGAGGCGCACGGGCTCTTCGACGCCGGGCCGCCAGCGGGCGAGGTCGTCGCCGGTGAGCAGGCCGTGGTGGCGCTCGCCGCTGATGTCGAGCACCGGTCGGCCCTGGGAGAACCGGTCGACGGCCTCGGCCACGAAGCCCTCGTAGAAGATGCTCCGGGCCGCCTCTATCTGGCCGTCCCGGTCGGACGAGCGCTGCTCCGCCTCTTGGAGGATGCGGCGGTAGGTCCCGGCCAGGGCGCGGTTGGTGACCAGCTCGCCGGCCTTCGGTGGCCGACCGCCGGGGAGCCACAGGGCCGCCGAGGTGGGCCAGTGGGCGCGGAAGTGCTCGGCGAGCAGTTCGAGGGTCGCGGCGAGCCGGGGTAGGGCGGGGTGCCCGTCGTGGGCGTAGCCGATGGCGTAGCGCATGACGTCGCGCAGCGGCAGGGTGCCCCAACGCCGGAGGAGCAGCATCCAGGCACCGAAGGCGCCGGGCACGCAGGCGGGCAGCAGTCCGGTGCCCGGCACCAAGTCGAGGCCGAGGTCCTCGAATGCCCCGATGGTCGCGGCGGCCGGGGCAGTGCCCTGCCCGCAGACCACGAAGGGCTGTTGGCTCGCCACCGACCAGGCCACGATCGGCACCTCACCTCCGGGGCCGTTGAGGTGCGGCTCTACGACCTGCAGCACGAGCCCGGTGGCGACCGCGGCGTCGAAGGCGTTGCCTCCGGCCTCGAGGACGGCCATCCCCGACTGGGAGGCGAGCCAGTGCGTGGAGGTCACCATCCCGAAGGTGCCGGCGATCTCCGGGCGCGTGCTGAAGCGAGGCATGCGACATCCTCTCTCCTCGGGCGTGGTGCCGACCAGGCTGCGCGTGCTTGCCGGCGCCTCGCCCAGCCTGGTAGCAACCGGGCCATGTTTACCGAGCGGGGCGCGTCGTCCACCGGGACCGCAGCCTGTGGCTCGGGGGCCTCCCCCTCCCGGTCGAGCCCCGCCCGCCGCTCGGTGGCGACGCCGCCTACGACGTGGCGGTCCTCGGTGCCGGTCTCACCGGGCCGTGGACCGCCTACTACCTGAAGCGCGCCCAGCCCGACCTGCGGGTGGTGGTGCTCGAGCGGGAGATCGCCGCCTTCGGGCCGCCGGGCCGCAACGGCGGCTGGGTGTCATCGGGGATCGCCGGCAGCTGGGCTGTGCACGCCGAGCGGGCCGGCGCCGACGCCGCAGGGCGGGCGGAGCGC
>JAJZWW010000343.1 GCA_021846485.1 Actinomycetes bacterium | reverse complement strand
CTTCATGACCTTCATCGTTGCATTCTTGAAGGGCCACGGTACGGGTCCCGGGGGGACCACCGCCTCGCGGGTCGTGCTCGGCGCGGCCTCGATCACCGGTGCCTTTGCCTGGGCGCGGCCGATCGTCGGGCTGCGCGGGCGGCGAGGGCCCACCATGGTGCTGGCCGTGCTCGGTGCCGGTGCGCTGCTGCCGCTTGTGTTCCGATCACGGGAGGCCGCCATGGGATCGGCGCTGCTCTTTGGGGGGCCGACCCTCAGTGTTCCCAGATCGACTGCACGCAGGCCCAGTCCCCCATACTGCCGTCTGGTCCGAGGTGCCTGGACCGAGCAGCTCCTGGCGCGCCACTGGAGCGAGGCCGATCACGCGACGCCGGGCGACGAAGCCGCTGCAAGTCGTCACGAGGGAGCGTCGGTGCCGAGCTTGGCGCGGTTGCGCTTTCGCAGCGCCTGCGGAATTCGGTTGACGAGCTGGTCGAGGGTGACGGCGCGCAGCGACTCCCGCCAGGCTTGATGGGCTCGAACCATGACCGAAGCGATCGCGCAGGGCCGGGTGCCGTCCTCCTCGTTGTTTGTGACGGAATGCAGTATGGACCAGCACCAGTGTCCCGCCGACCGGCGTTGACGCCCTTCGGCTCATGTCGACGTTCGCGTGATCCAGCGGCGCAACCTGCAACTGTCCCATCACCGGGCCCGCAGCTCGGCTTCTCGCGACGGCAACGGCGAAACACCTCTGCCTCGCGCTCATGGTGCGATTGACAGCGTCGCAGAGAGGTCGGCACAAGCACGACGGAGTCGCGGAGCAAACCGTTGCATGGTCACCTCGTTCCAGCGTTGATCCGGGCCAGCCACAGATATCGAGGCAACAACTCGTCCGCTCGACCCGGCCCGGACGGGGGCGGCTATGCCGCTCACACCGGGGTGGTTCTCTCCGAAAGACAAGGCAACTCCGCGACGCTTGACTTCTGTCAAGCGTCGAGCCAAATCCGTATTGTCGACAGAGGACGAACCCTTGGTACCCCCCAGTGAGCGCAACACTTGGGCGCGCTCACCGGCGTCGAGGTTACCTAGGATGACGAGCCCGGCACAGCCACGGGTGAGGGGCGTCCGTTCTCCAATGTAGGCAGCTCGGCGGAGCACGTGCTTCTGGCTCTCTGCGCCACCCGCCAGGATGGCGTAGCTCCCGTTGCGGATGTGCAGCGTGGCGGTCTCCGAAGTGATCCTGGCGAGGGATTCGAGGACCGGGCGGGTACGTTCGACGATGTCGTCCGGTGGGTTCACCATGCTGGCTAGGCCGATCAGCCTGGCGCCAACTCGATAACCTTCTCGGCTGGTCCGTTCGACCCAACCTTCGTCTTGGAGCGCCCGTATGAGCCGGTAGCTGGTGCTCTTGGTGAGGCCGGACTGCTCGACAATCTGCTGCAGGCTGAGAGCACCGGACGCGCTGGCGACGATCTCCAAGAGATGACCCGCGCGTCGGGCCGTCTCGGCGCCATCGATCTGCCCTGATCGATCTTTCACAACTATGGCTCCTTGTCGCGTCGAACCGGAGAGATGGTTTCACCATATCGAACCACGATCTTGGGCAGTACGTGTCGATCTTGGGCAGATACGTGTCACCGCCTCGGGTGTCGGCGAGGTCTTGACTGCTGGATGCAGTGTGTGTACTATGTCCACAGTATGAGACTTCAGTTACAGATAGTACAACTAACACTTCTGCCGAGGTCGCCACTGCAGGCCAGGCGGCCTGGAACTGATCTGGTGGGTGCACTGGCGTCTTGGCCATCGGCTGCCGTGACTGCACGAGGGTGTTGGTCGTTCGTCTATGCGCCCGCCGTCCGACCGGCACTTGATGGCTGATGGCCAGCACCGAGCGCAGGGAACGATACGTGCCCCTCTCAGCCAGCATCGGCCACTGGGCTCCCACCGGACAATCCATAGGCGCCGACCGATGAGCGGAGCCAGCGCGTCTCTGCGGGCCGCCATTGCCGGTCAGGCACCGATGCTCGTTGCTCCGGGCGTCTACGACGCGTTGACGGCCCGGCTGGTCGCTGCACGAGGTTTCGATGCCGTCTACATGACCGGAGCGGGGACGGCCGCCGCCTACGGCTACCCCGACTACGGGCTACTCACGATGTCGGAGATGGTAGCCAACGCTACCCGCATTGCCCAGGTGGTCGACCGACCCGTCATTGCCGACGCCGACACCGGCTACGGCAACGAGCTCAATGTCGTACGAACCGTCCGTGCCTTCGCCCATGCCGGGGTGGCAGCAATTCACATCGAGGATCAGGCGTTTCCCAAACGCTGCGGCCACTTGGTCGGCAAGGAGATCGTTGAGCGCGACGTGTGGTTGCGAAAGATCCGTGCCGCCTGCGAAAGTCGACTCGACCCGGAATTCGTGATCATCGCCCGCACCGACGCCCGCGCGGTCGCTGGGTTCGATGAGGCGGTCGAACGGGCCAATCGTGCGTTGACCGCGGGTGCTGATGTTGCGTTCGTCGAAGCACCCGAGACGATCGAGGAGATCGAGGAGATCCCGCGCCTGGTCGAGGGGCCTTGCCTGTTCAACGTCGTGCCCGGAGGTCGGTCTCCAGAGGTCCGGCTCGACGCCCTGGCCCAGTGGGGCTATCGCATCGCCATCCTTCCCGGCGCTCTCTTGGGCCCGGTCGTCATCGCATGCGACCAGGCCTTGGCCAGCATCACGGGGGAAGAACCCGTTACTCCCGAACATGAGGGCGCCGGACCCGCTGCCTTTTTTGGGCGAGCCGGCGGCGGCGAGTGGGACAAGCTTCAGGAGCGCTATGCCGCGTTCGATCCAGTTTCCGCCTCGCCCGTCGAGGAGAGACCCTGATGGGCATGACGATGATCGAGAAGATCCTGGCCCGACATGCCAGCCTGGACCAGGTGGCGGTCGGCCAGACCGTCGTGTGTGACGTCGACATGACCGTGATGATCGATCTCCAATTCGCCATGCAGTGGATCCAGCCACTGCGGATCGCAGACCCCGAGCGCGTCGCGGTGGTGATGGACCACGCAATTCCTGCCCCCACCCTGGCCGACGCCGCGGGCGGTTCGCGGGCGCGACGATTCGTGGCCGAGTTCGGGGTCGCGAGGTTCTTCGACGTCGGGCGTCACGGCATTTGCCATCAGGTCGTTGCCGAGAACGGCTTGGCACGACCGGGCGAGGTCCTGGCTTGCACCGACTCTCACACCTGCGCGGGGGGCGCGTATAACTGCGCCGCCCGAGGCCTTGGGCCGGTGGAAGTCTACTCGATCCTGTGCACCGGACAGACCTGGTTCTCCGTCGCTCCCACCATCCGTTACGAGATCGTTGGCGCCAAGCCGGCCAGCGTGAGCGGCAAGGATATCTTCCTCCATATTGCGAACCGCTACGGTGATGCCACCAACCACAACCTCGAGTTCGGTGGCTCGGGACTGGCGTCGGTCCCGATGCATGATCGCCGGACCATCGCCACCCAGGCTGCCGAGATCTCAG
This sequence comes from Actinomycetes bacterium, assembly GCA_021846485.1. Lineage (GTDB taxonomy): Bacteria > Actinomycetota > Acidimicrobiia > Acidimicrobiales > Palsa-688 > JAKAQB01. The sequence continues at coordinate 583 of JAJZWW010000343.1, read as the reverse complement.
CTGACTTCGCCACCTTCGGGGTCGACGACCTCTGTCGGGAGGTTCTCGACGCCCACACTGACCGGGCCTACACGCCGGCTGAGGCCGATCCCGACGCCAGCTACCTCGAGGTTCGCACCATCGATCTATCAGACCTAGTGCCCTACGTCGCCCGTCCTGGCACGGTAAGCCGCAATGCTGTTCCTGTCAGCGAGATCGAGCCTCGCCGGGTCGACCAGTGCTTCATTGGCTCGTGCGCCAATGGGCAACTCGAGGACCTTGCTATCGCGGCCAGCGTCGTCCGGGGGCGTCAAGTCGCTCCCGGCGTCCGGTTCCTCGTCACCCCCGCCTCCCAGCAGGTCTACCGCGAAGCCATGCGTCTCGGATACCTCCAAGACCTGGCCGATGCCGGCGCCGTGGTCACCAACTCCACCTGCGGGGCTTGCTTCGGATATCACATGGGTGTCGTGGGGCCGGGTGAAGTGTGCCTCACCGCTTCCACCCGAAACTTCACCGGCCGGATGGGCAGTTCGGAGGCCGAGATCTACATGGCTTCCCCGGCCACCGTCGCCGCCTCCGCGATCGCCGGTTGTATCACCGACCC
>JAJZWW010000005.1 GCA_021846485.1 Actinomycetes bacterium | reverse complement strand
TCGCGGCCGCAGCGCCCCGCCGGCCTGCCGCGGTCCGGCCCGCCGTGGAGCGCCCCCCCGGTGCCGGGGCGCGGCCCTCGAGCTCGGCCAGCATCGGCGACGGCCGGCTCCGGTCGGCGAGGAGCACGGCCGTCTCGCGGCCTCGGGTCAGGGCCACGTGCAGGACGCGCCGCTCCTCCTCGACGTCGTCGGCCAGCCGGTGGGGGAACAGCCCTGCGTTGACCGCGCTGACCACCACGTGGTCCCACTCCATCCCCTTGACTCGGTGCACGCTCGAGGCGGTGACCCCTCCGGCGACCGCGGGACGGCCGAGGCCATGGCGCAGCCACGGCTCGAAGGCCTCGGGGTCGGGCTGCAGCTCGGCGACCGACTCGAGCGCTTCGAGGTCGTCGAGGTGGCTCGACCCCTCGCCGCCCCTCCCCCCGTCGAGGAGGTCCATCGCCCCGCCGAGCCCGATGTCCTCGCGGACGGTCCGCAGCAACGAGGAGCTGCCCCTGCCCGCCGCAGCACGCACCACCTCCAGGTCGGCGACGAAGCGGCCGATCTTCGACGCGTCGCGTGCCGGCAGCGTCGACGCGACCCGGGAGAGGCTCCCGAGGCTCCACGCCGCCCGGCGCCTGAGCCGGTCGGCGAACCACGGAGGCAGGCCCCGGCTCGGGCGACGGAGGACCTCGACCAGGTCGCGGGCGGCGATCCGGTCGGTGGGGGCGCCGGCGATGCGGACGTACGCCAGGGCGGCCCGCAGGCCGGTGCGCTCCAGCACTTCGGGACCCATGGTGGAGTCGACCGGTATGCCGGCCTCGCCGAGCGCCACCACCGGGGCCATCAGCATCGAGTTGACCCGGGCGAGCACGGCGACCTCGGCGGGCTGCGCGCCGGCCCCGAGGCGCCCGGAGACGAGTTCGGTGAGCGCGGCGACCCCGCCGGCTGGCGGGTGCAGTAGCACCTCGAGGGCGGGGGGGGAGCCGGCGGGGGGGTCTGGTCGGCCCGGTCGGACCGTCTTGGCGACGCGGCGCCGGTTGTAGCCGAGCAGGGTCGCCGCGGCGCGGACCACCGCCGGGCGGCAGCGGTAGTTGACCTGGAGAGGATGGTCGCCGGCCCCGGGGAACAGCCGCTCGAAGTCGATCAGGAACCCGGGGTCCGCCCCCGCGTGTCCGTAGATCACCTGGTCGTCGTCCCCGACGCCGAAGCAGTCGAAGGCCGGGCCGGACAGCAGGCGGATCAACATCACGTGCGCCGGGGTGAGGTCCTGCAGCTCGTCGACCAGCAGGTGGCGGCACTCCAGCCGGCACGCCGCCCGCAGGTCCCCGTCGGCGAGGAGGGCCCCGATCGCGCCGTAGACCTGCTCGTCGAAGTCGACCGCCCCGGCCTCGGCCAGCGCCGCGCGAAACGCCGGCCACATCTCCGCCAGGCCGGGCACGTCGTCGCGTCCCGCCTCGACGCTCTCGGGGTCCCTCAACCCGAGACGGATCGCCGACAGCGCCTCCAGGTAGGGACCGATCGGGTCGGTGTTGCTGCGGTGGCGCGCCGCCGGGGCGAGCCGGTCCACCAGGGCGCGCACCTCCCGCTCGCCGAGCAGGCGCGGCGGGTGGCCGAGGGCCCGGGTCAGCACCCAGAGCCCGAGCGAGTTGAGCGTCCTCGTCCTGGCGCCGGTCCCCGCGGTGCGGGCGTCGAGCTCCTCCTGGGCCTTCTTGTTGTAGGCCACCGCGAGGACCGAGCCGGGCTCCCAGGACCGGTCCAGGAGAAGGTGGCGGAGACGCTCGGTCAGGACCCGGGTCTTGCCGGACCCGGCCGGGGCGATCACCCGGGCGGGCCCGGAGCCGTGGGTGACGGCGGCCAGCTGGTCGGCCGCGAGCGCAACTTGCGGGGAGCGTTCGGTGGGGACCACCGCCAGGCGGCCGCGCTCGACGGATTCGCAGTGGACGACGAGCGCCCGCTCGACCCACACCTCGACGCCGGCCTCCGCGCCGCACCGGCCCCCGGGGCGGGGGCCGCCGGCCGGATCACCCGCCCCGCCGGCGGGGACCCCCTCGTCCGGCTCCCGCGCGGGCCAGGACCGGCGGGGGCCGCCGTCCACCCACGCCGGCCTCCCGTCGGGCAGGCAGATGTCGCCGGCGCCCTCCCCGAGTGGCCGTGCACCGAGGCGGAGCGCCTTGCGCCCCCACCACCACACCGGGTCCTCGACGCTCGCGCGGGCGTCGTAGGCATTGTTCCAGACGAGGAACTGCAACCTCTCCTCCCACAGCTCCAGGTCCGGCCGGAGGGTGCACACCTCGGCATCCACCCTGGGCGGCTCCCGGAAGCGGGCCGGGTCGACCGCCAGGCGGACGACCACCGGGGACCGCCTGCTCCAGCAGGCGTGCAACCGGGCCACCAGCTCTGCAGGATCCTCGAGGGAGCCTTCGTCGACGACGACCTCCGGGGCCGCCACCCACCACCGGGGCACGGGTCCGCCGGCGACCACCACGCTACGCCCGAAGGCCACCGGTCCCGGCACCACCCGTCCGACCCTACCGGGGTCCCCGCGCCCCGGGGTCGGTCAGCGGGGCGGCGTCAGCCCAGAGCGAACGGCCCGAAGTCGAGCGAGAGGGAGTTGATGCACCAGCGTTGCCCCGTCGGGCCGGGTCCGTCGTCGAAGACGTGCCCGAGGTGCCCACCGCAGCGCCTGCAGCGCACCTCGGTACGGACCATCCCGTGGCTGCGGTCCTCGACCGCCAGGACGGCGTCGGCGACCGCCGGCTCGGTGAAGCTCGGCCAGCCACACGGAGAGTCGAACTTGGTGCCCGAGGCGAACAAGACGTTGCCGCAGCCGGCGCAGCGGTAGGTGCCGTCGGCGTGGTTGGTGACGTGCTCTCCCGACCAGGGTCGCTCGGTGCCGGCGCGGCGGAGCACCTCGAAGCGCTCCGGTCCGAGCTGGCTGCGCCACTCCTCGTCGCTCTTCACCACTTCGGGTCGAGCCCCCGACGTCTGCTCCACGTCGGCGAGGCTATCCCTGCCGGCGGGCTACCGGCGTTGCGGTCGACGACGCTGCCCGGGGAGCCCCTCCTTCCCGCCGGCGAGGTCGGGGGCGGTCCGGTCTCCCCCATTGCGCGACCAGCGGCCGACCCCGACCTCCACCCGAACGCTAGGAGTGACAGGCGGCACTTGCAAGCGGCTCGTGCCATCTGTCACGAGCGGAACGTCGAGGTCCCGCCCCGACAGGCCCGGCCGGGAGTTCTACCGTGAAGCCAATCGCTCGCCACGCAAGCGTTGTGGACCCGCGAGCGCTTGCCAGGCTGACGGCGGCGCACCATGCCGAGTAGGTGTGTAATCTACGGCTGGGCGGTGGGCGTGGCAGTTCTCGTCCTGCATTCTTGGTTCAGCTGATCTCTAGCGGGGCTTCGCCCGAGCCCGACGAGGCGTGTGGTGGTGGACGTTACCACCGCCGCCGCAGCCAGCCCGTCGCGCACCAGCAACGACCGACGAGCGACCGCCGTCATCCACGCCGACACACTCACCCCTGGGCACCCGCCGCGGCGAGAACACGCTCATGGACATCCGCGTCCATGGTGATCGCGACCTTCGGAGCGGGACGGCCTCGAGGCACGGCACAAACGCTACTACCACGGTAGGAGGGAAACGACGCTCACGGTCAACGTGCGGCCCCGATCATCGAGGTCGACGTCGGAGCTGTGCGCACGACCCCCATCTCCAGGGAGCGGCCTTCCTCGCGCAGCCCCTCGACGTACAGCACCAGCGCTTCCTCGGCATTGGCCGTGGCCTCATCGAGGGTGTCCCCCTCAGTATGAAGACCGGGCAGTTCGGGAGCGTAGGCGTGGTAGCCGCCGGCCGGGTCTGGCTCGAAGACGAACTCAACGTCCTTGGGAACCTCCATCATTCTGAGGCTACTGGAGACACCGACCGGGAGGCCGCCCGCTCACCGATCGGCTTGCGGGACAGCCGTGGCCAGCGTCGGCGGGACACCTGATCCCCGCCTGGCCCCAGCTTCTCCACCACGGCGTCCTGCGCGCCCAAGACTCAGACCTCCGGCAGTAGCGCCCTGGGGGTAGGTCAAGGTTGGGGGCCGAGCTGGTAGGTGATGGGCCGCCCGTCGCTGGTGAGCTGCGGCGGGTTGGTGTTGAGCTGCTCGGTGAGGCAGCAGAGGGCTCGGGTGATGCGTGGGGCGTCGGGTGGCCGGATGCTGACGGTGATCGTGTTGGGGGCATAGGTGATGGTGCCTGGTTGGTGGAGCAGGTTGCGGGTGATGGCCCGGTACTCGTCGGGGTCGTCGAGGTAGTTGTTGAGCGCGCGGGCCAAGTCGAGCTCGGCGTTGTAGGCGAGCAGCCGGCAGACCATCTGCAACGCCCGGCGGTTGGTGCGCAGGTCGGCCCGGGTGGCGGTGGGGTCGAGTTGGTTGGCGGCGATCTTGGCGGGGACGGTCTTCAGGGCTGCTCGGGTGGTGTCGAGCTCGGCTCGGGTGGTGTCGAGCTCGGCTCGGGCGGTGTCGAGCTGCGCGGCGAGCCGAGCGAGGGCAGCGTTGGTGGCGGGAAACTGCCCAGGTCGCCGAGCAGGTACGAGTCGTCGCTGCCCTCGTGGCTCACACTTTCGACGGCATCGACCAGGCAGCGTGGCACAGAGAGTGCATCTACAACTTCCCCGAGCCGGCGAAGCGCAGCCTTGCCTGGCTGGCCGCTCACACCCTCCACGAGGGCGAGCACCACCTTCAAGACTTCGATCGCGTCATGCTGCACGTCGCCGGCGGTTCTCCGTCACCGTAGCGGGATGGGCCAGCGGGCAGGGCTGCACGGCTGTCACTCGCCGGTCGCGCCGTCAAGCACCTCGCGGACAGCATCGGCGTGACCGGCGTGACGAGCCGTTTCGTTGATGAGGTGGAGAAGCACCCAACGCGAGCCGAGCCCCTCTTCGCCCTCCAGCCGGCACGGTGCGTCCAGCGGGGTCGAACGGGCAATGGCATCCGTCCTTCCTGCCCGCTCCCGGTAAGCGCCGAGAGCGGCGCCGATCGTCAACTCGGCGCCCGGATGGAGCTCGGCCTCGCTGCGCTCGATCGGCACTCCGAGGAAGCCGCCGTCGATCCAGCGCCACTCGACGTGGGTCAGATGGTTGACGACCCCGATCAAGCTGAGCAGCCGCCCTTCGGGTCGCCAGTGCGCCTGGGCGTCGTCCACCGAGGCCTTGCGTACGACGGCGCCGCGCAGGAAGCCGAGCCAGTCGAGGAGCAGCTCCTTGTCGTCGCCTGGGTGGTCGACAGGGAAGCCGTGGTCGAGCACCCCGGCAGGGTGCCCTTTCTGTCAGCACCTACGCCCACCTGATGCCGGCCGATCACGACCGGGCGCGGGCCGCCGTCGAGGCCGCCTTCCGGGGAGCGCCCCTCAAAGCGCTGAGGACTGGCTGAGGACCGAGATCCCTGCGAGACCGCTCCGCGACGCTGTGACCAGCGCTTTCATCGCTCCAGAGGCCTTGCTCACACGTTGAAGCGGAACTCGACCACGTCGCCTTCGCGCATAGCGTAGTCCTTGCCTTCCAGACGAGCCCTGCCCGCGGCCCTGACCGCCGGAACCGAGCCGAGCTCGACCAGATCGTCGAAGCTCACCACCTCGGCCTTGATGAAACCCTTCTGGAAGTCGGTGTGGATCACCCCGGCCGCCTCCGGTGCGCTCGCCCCCCTCCGGATGGTCCACGCCCTGGCCTCCTTCGGCCCGGCGGTGAGGAACGTCTGGAGTCCGAGGACCTCGAAGCCGGCGTGGACGAGGCGCACCAGGCCGAAGTCGACCTGACCGTAACCGGCCAACAGCTCGGCCGCCTCGGCCGGGTCCATCCCGGCGAGCTCAGCCTCGATGCTCGCGCAGACGACGACCGACGGGGCCGGCGCAACGAGGGCGGCCAGCTCGGCCGCGCGGACCTCGTCGCCGAGATCGCCCTCGTCGATGTTGAACACGTACACGCACGGCTTGGCGGTGAGCAGGTGCAGTTCCCGGAGCGTATCGAGGTCCAGCCGGTCGGCCGCCGCCGACACCGGGGTGCCCTCGTCGAGGACGCTGCGCGCCGCCCGGGCGGCGTCGAGCAGGCCCCTCAGCTCAGGCTTGCCCTTGGTCTCTCGCTCGAGCCTCGAGAGGCGGTTGTCGACCGTCTGGAGGTCGGCGAGCACGAGCTCGGTGGTGACCGTCTCGATGTCCGCCGTGGGGTCGACGGCCCCCTCGACGTGGACCACGTCGGCGTCGGCGAAGGCCCGCACCACCTGGCAGATGGCGTCGGTCTCCCGGATGGCGGCGAGGAACTGGTTCCCGAGCCCCTCTCCTTTCGACGCGCCACGCACGAGCCCGGCGATGTCGACGAAGGTCACCGTGGCGGGCACGACTCGCTCGCTGTGGTACAGCGTGCCCAGGCGGTCGAGCCTGGGGTCGGGTACCGCGACCACGCCGACGTTGGGGTCGATCGTGGCGAACGGGTAGTTGGCCGCGAGGGCTGCGTTGCCGGTCAGTGCGTTGAACAGCGTCGACTTGCCGACATTGGGCAGCCCGACGATGCCGATCGACAGTCCCAAGGGAAAAGTCCTCCGGAGATGGGGGTCGGTCCACTCTAGGGGCGACGCCGCCACCGCTCCGGGCCGTCGAGCCTTCGGGTCTCGCCCCGGGACCGGCACGGCGCCGGGCGACTGCTGCCCGCCAGATCCCCGTGTTAGACCTGTCCACGAAGTGGACAGAAGCGCGGGCGCAGCGCCGTCCCGGAGCATCCCGAGTCGGGCTTGACCGCGAGGACCTGGTGGACGGCGATCCTGCCGGTCTCGGAGCTCCACGCTGCGCCCGAGAGCCGCCACCCCCGGGCGCGCCGCTCCCCCACCTCGACGACCGCCTCCGACCAACGTCCCCTCCAGCTTCGCCAGCCAGCGGCGCAGGGTCAGGCCGTAGTCGGCAGCAACAACAGCTTCCCGGAGGTCCGCCGGGCGGCGAGGTCCTCCTGCGCCCGCGCAGCCTCGGCCAGAGGGTAGGTTCCCCCGACGCTGACCACCAGCTCGCCCGACGCGATCCCGGTGAACAGTTCTCCGGCCCGCCATTCGAGCTCCTCGCGCGTCGCGACGTAGTCGGCGAGGATCGGTCGGGTGAGGAAGATCGACCCTGCGGCGGTGAGCGCCAGCGGGTCCACCGGCGGCACCGGTCCGCTGGCCGACCCGTAGGACACCAGGTACCCCCGGGGGCGCAGCGCGGCGAGGCTCGCGTCGAAGGTGCTGGCACCCACGCCGTCGTAGACCACCGCCGCGCCGTCTCCGGCGGTGCGGCGCCTGACCGCGTCGCCGAGGTCCTCGTAGCCAACGCTCTCCATCGCCCCGGCGGCCCTCGCAGCCTCAGCCTTGCGACCCCCCGAGGTGGTGGCGACCACCACCCCGCCGAGCCCGGCGACCAGCTGGGTCAGCAGGAGACCTACCCCGCCGGCCGCGGCGTGGACCACCGCCACGTCGCCGGGCGCGACGGGGTAGGTGCTGCGGCACAGGTAGTGGGCGGTCATGCCCTGCAGCATCACCGCGGCGGCGAGCGTCAGGTCCACCTCGGCAGGTACCGTCACCGCCCGCTCCGCGTCGACCATCGCCTGCTCGGCGTAGCTGCCGGGGGCGCTCGCCCACGCCACCCGGTCCCCCGGAGCGAAGCCGACCACCGCGTCGCCCACCGCCACCACCTGACCCGCTCCCTCGGCTCCCGGCACCCACGGCGGGGTCCGTGCGTAGGGCGGGCGACCCTGGCGCCCGTAGATGTCCATGAAGTTCACCCCGGCCGCCGCCACCTCGACCAGCAGCTGGCCGGGACCGGGGAGAGGAGCTCCGACGTCCCGGAGCTCGAGCACCTCGGGTCCTCCGGCACCGTTGGCGACTACCGCGCGCATGCTCGACACGCTAGCGGCGGCCGGCGCGCCCGCTCCCCCGCACCGGCCGGGCCGGCATCAGGGCGGCCGAGGCGTTCGTTATGATACGGCGGTGATGCAAGCGCCCCGTCCGGGGCACCACGTCGGGGGGAGCGCACGCTCGTGGAGCAGGCCGTGGACACCGTCCGGGAGGCACCGCCGAGCGAACCCCGGTGGGCGGAGCGCCACCCGATAGCCGCGCTGTTCGCCCGCCGGGGCGCGATCGGGCTGGTGACGCTGTTCGTCGTGTCGCTGGTGGTCTTCCTCGCCACCGAAGTGCTCCCCGGCAACGCGGCGTACGCGGTGCTGGGCCACACCGCCACACCAGCGCGCATCAAGGCGATCGAGGACCAGCTACACCTCAACCGGAGCATCTTCGACCAGTACTGGTCGTGGATCTCCGGGGTGCTGACCGGCAACCCGGGGAGGTCGTTCGCCAACAGCCAGTCGGTGTGGTCCCTGGTGGCCCCACGCCTGGTCAACTCGGCGGTGCTGGTGGCGATCTCCGGGGCGATCGGGACGGTCCTCGGGCTGGTCCTCGGCGCGTTCGCCGCCCTGCGCAAGGACACCTGGTTCGACCACCTCACCTCGGTCGTCGCGCTGGCGGTCACCGCCCTGCCCGAGTTCGTGGTGGCCATCGCCCTGATCATCGTGTTTTCGACGGTGCTTCTCCACCTCCTGCCGGCGGTCTCGCTGATCCCCCCGGGCAGCTACGCGTGGAGCCGCCCCGAGCTGCTGGTCCTGCCGGTCGCGACCCTGGTGATCGTGATCGTCCCCTACATCATGCGGATGATGCGCGCGGCGATGATCGAGGCCCTGGAGTCCGACTACGTCGAGATGGCCCGGCTGGAGGGCCTGCGGCCCTGGCGGGTCACCTTCGTCCACGCCCTACCCAACGCGATCGCCCCGGCCATCCAGGTGGTAGGGCTCAACTTCTTGTACCTGGCGGGCGGGATCGTCATCGTCGAGGACGTGTTCAACTTCCCCGGGATAGGCCAGGGTCTGGTAAACGCGGTCTCCGACCGGGACATCCCGACGATCCAGCTGATAGTCGTGATCCTGGCGGCTTTCTACGTGTTCGTCAACATCGTCACCGACGTGGTCGCCCTGCTCGCGTCGCCGCGCCGCCGCCTCGGGAGGTAGGAAGTGACCAGCGTGCTAGTCCCCGACTCCCCGTCGCCCGCTCCGGCCGCCGTCCGGACGCGCCGCCGGCGGGGGTCGTCCACCCTGGCGCGCGCGGCTAGGACCCGACGGGGCGCGATCGGCCTGGCCCTGGTCGGAATCGTCGTGGCCATCGCGGTGATCGGCCCGTTCGTCGCGCCGTACTCGCCCACCGCCTTCGTCACCTCGCCCTTCGCGGCCCCGTCGGGGTCCACCCTCCTCGGCGGCGACGTGCTCGGGCGCGACGTGCTGTCGAGGGTCCTCGCCGGCGGTTGGCTCCTGCTGGTGATGGCGTCCGCGGCCACGGTCTTCGGGGTCGTGGTCGGCGCGGCGGCGGGCATCTCGGCGGCCTACCTGCGGGGGAGCACCGACGGGTTGATCATGCGCTCCGTCGACGTGATCCTCGCTTTCCCCTCGCTGGTCTTCGTGCTGCTGCTGGTCAGTATCGTCGGTCCCAAGCTCTGGCTGATCACCATCGCGGTCGGCTTCGTCCAGGCCCCTCCGGTCGCCCGGGTGCTGCGATCCGCGACCCTGGACCTCTCCGAACGGGACTACGTGAAGGCCGTCGAGCTCCAGGGGATGCGACCGGCCAAGGTGATGAGCAGCGAGCTGCTGCCCAACCTGGTGAGCCCGCTCATGGTGGAGCTCGGGCTGCGCCTCACCTACTCCATCGTGATCATGGCCGGCCTGGCATTCCTCGGCTTCGGGCAGCCGCCGCCGGCCCCCAACTGGGGCTACATGATCCAGGAGAACCGCATCGGGCTGTCCTCCAACCCCTGGGCGGTGATCGTCCCGGCGGCGCTGATCTCGGTGCTCACCGTCGGCGCCAACACCTTCACCGACGCCATCGCCCGGGTGGTCATCGGCGTCGAGCGCCAGGGCGACGACGCGACCCTTGCGAGCACCTTGGGCCTCGGGAACCTCCCGTGACTGCGGTGGACGCCCCTCCTTCGACCAGCGTCGAGGTCGAGGACCTGCAGATCCGCCTGGCCGGGGGTGCCGACGTGGTCGACGAGGTCTCGTTCCGGGTCAGGCCCGGCGAGATCCTCGGCCTGGTAGGGGAGTCCGGTTCGGGCAAGACCACCGTCGCGCTCGCCCTGCTCGGCTACGCCCGGCGGGGGCTTCGCATCACCGGCGGTCACATCCGCGTCGGGGGGCGCGACCTGGTTGGGCTCGGCGAGGGCGAGCTGCGAGCCGTGCGCGGCGCCGAGGTGGCCTACGTGCCCCAGGACCCCGCCGCAGCCCTCAACCCGACCCTGCGGATCGGCCACCAGATGCGCGAGGCGCTGGCCGCCCACCCCGACGCCGCCGACGACCCCGAGGCGCGTATCGCCCAGGTGCTGGTGGACGCCAGGCTGGACCTCGACTCGGGGATCTTGCGCAAGTACCCGCACCAGCTCTCCGGCGGCCAGCAGCAGAGGGTGGCCATCGCCATGGCGTTCGCCTGCCGCTCGTCGGTGATCGTCCTCGACGAGCCGACCACCGGGCTGGACGTCTCCACCCAGCGCCACGTCCTGGAGACCGTCCGCAACCTGTGCCGCAGCTACGGCGTGGCTGCGGTGTACGTGAGCCACGACCTCGCCGTGGTGAGCGGCCTGGTCTCCCAGGTGGCGGTCATGTACGCCGGCCGGGTGATCGAGCTCGGACCCACCGAGCGGGTCTTCGCAGACCCCGTCCACCCCTACACCCAGGGCCTCCTCGCCGCGGTCCCCACTCCCGAGCGGGCCGAGACCCTGATCGGTGTCCCCGGCCACCCGCCGCGCCCGGGGCACCGGCCGTCGGGCTGCTCGTTTGCTCCCCGGTGCCCCTACGCCGAGGATCGCTGCCGCGCACAGAACCCTCCGCCGGTGCAGGTGGACGGCCGGCTGGTGCGATGCGTGCGCGCCTCGCAGACCGCGGGGGCCACCCCCCGCGGCGGCCAGGTGGTCGCCCCTCCCGCCGTGCGGACCGAGACGCTCCTCCAAGTACACGGCCTCGACGCCCGCTACGGGCGTTTCGCCGTGCTGCGCCACGTGGACCTGCGGGTGGCCCCGGAGACCTGCACCGCCGTCGTCGGCGAGTCCGGCTCGGGCAAGACCACCCTGGCCCGCTGCATCGTCGGCCTGCACGCCAACTGGAGCGGCCAGATGCGCTTCGAAGGTACCGATCTGGCACCCGGTGCCCGCCGGCGGGACAAGGAGGTGCTCGAGCGGATCCAGTACGTGTTCCAGAACCCCTACACCTCGCTCAACCCCCGCAAGACGATCCGCCAGATCGTCGCCCAGCCCTTGGCGCACTTCCGGGCACTGGGGGCCAGGGAGACCGACGAGCGGGTCGTCACCGCCCTCGGGGAGGTGTCCCTCGGGGCCGACTTCGCCGACCGCTACCCCGACCAGCTCTCCGGAGGCGAGCGCCAACGGGTGGCGATCGCCCGGGCACTGGTCGTCGAGCCGACGCTGCTGGTCTGCGACGAGGTCACCTCCGCTCTCGACGTGTCGGTCCAGGCGGTGATCGTCGAGCTCCTCCGGCGCCTCCAGCACGAGAGGCACCTGACCATGCTGTTCATCACCCACAACCTCGCCCTGGTGCGGAGCATCGCCCAGGAGGCGGTGGTGCTCTGCGACGGCCGGGTGGTCGAGTCGGGACCGGTCGAGGAGATCATGGAGCGCCCCGCCGACCCCTACACGGTGAGGCTCATCCAAGACGTGCCCAAGCTCGCCCACCGGGTGGGCGCTGGCTCCGGGGGGGCCTCCCCCTGGAGCCCGTGAGGACCGCTGCCGGACCGCCGAGCGCTGCCCCAGGCGGAGGCCGGTCGCCGGCGCGGGGGTGCCGGGACCTCGGCGCGCTGTTCGACCCTTCGAGCGTCGCAGTGCTCGGGGCTTCCGACGACCCCCGCAAGTGGGGCAACTGGATCGCCCGCAACGCCTTGAGGGGAGAGCACCGACGGCCCGTGCTACTGGTCAACCGGCGCGCGCCGAGCGTGCTCGGCCGGCCCACCTTCGCCTCCCTTGCCGACCTGCCGGTCACCCCCGAACTGGTCGTGCTCGCGGTCCCCGAGACGGCCTTCGAGAGCGCAATCGACGACGCCCTGGCCTGCGGGGCGCGGGCGATCCTCGGGATCACCGGCGGTCTGGCCGAGACCGGCGCCGACGGCGCCCGGAGGGAGCGGGACGCGGCCGAGCGGGTCAGGGAGGCCGGCGCGGTCCTCCTCGGGCCCAACTGCCTCGGGGTGATGGCCGCCGCGGCCGAGCTCTACCTGACGTCCAACGATCTGCCGCCGGGGACCATCGGCCTCATCTCCCAGAGCGGCAACCTGGCTCTCGAGCTGGGGCACAAGGCCGCGGCGGTGCATCTCGGCTTCGCCCGCTTCGCATCGATCGGCAACCAGGCGGACCTCGAGGCCGCCGACTTGGTCGAGGACTTCGCGCGGGCTCCCGACGTGGCGGCGATCGCCATCTACTGCGAGGACTACCGTGACGGGCGCCGCTTCCTCGAGGCCGCCCGGACGGCGGCCGACTCCGGCACCCCCGTTGCGATGATCGGGGTCGGGACCAGCGAGGCGGCAGCCCGGGCGGCTCGGTCCCACACCGGGGCCATGGTGAGCGGGCGCCGGGCGCTCGCCGCGGCTTGCCGAGCGGCGGGGATCGAGCAGGTCGACACCCCCAAGGAGCTGGTCGACCTGCTCCAGGGCCTGCTCGGCCCGGCGCCGTTCACCGGCCGGCGGGTGGCGGTGCTCGCCGACGGCGGCGGGCACGGGGCGATCGCCGCCGAGATGGCCGACCGGGAGGGTCTGGCCGTCCCCCAGCTCTCCGCGCGGGTATCCGCCCGCCTGGCGGTGGCGACCGGCACCGCCGGCGGGACCGCCAACCCCGTCGATCTCGCCGGCGCAGGGGAGGACGACCTGTGGTCCTTCTCCCGGGTGCTCGACGAGCTGGTCGGCTCGGGTGAGGTCGACGCGGTCCTCCTCACCGGTTACTTCGGAGGCTACGGCACCTACGGCGAAGCGCTGGCCCGGACCGAGCTCGAAGTGGCCACCGCTCTCGGCAAGGTCCCGGGGGCTTCGGGAGTGCCGCTCGTGGTCCATTCCATGTTCCCCGCAGCCGAGCTCCCCGCGGCCGACCCGGCCGGGCACACCGGCCCCCTCCGGAGGTTGCGGGACGCGGGGATCCCCGTCTACCCCAACGTCGAGGACGCCGCCTGGGTGGTCGGTCGCCTCTGCGCACGCGCCCGGCGGACCCGCCAGGTGCTGCGCCCACTACCCCATCCACTCGCCGGCCCGGCGACCGACGGCTACTTCGCCGCCCGGGAGCTGCTCTCCTCGGCCGGCTTCCCCCTGGTGGCCGCCCGGTCGGTCATCGACGCCGCCGGCGCCCGGGCAGCCGCCGGCGAGCTGGGCTGGCCGGTGGCGGTCAAGGCCGTTTCCCTGGAGCACAAGAGCGACGCCGGAGGGGTGGTCCTGGGGGTGGCCGACCCCGAGGCCCTCGACCGGGCCGTCTCCGGGCTGTGGGAGCGCTTCGGAACCCACCCGCTGTCGGTGGAGGCGATGGCCGACACGGCCGGAGGGGTGGAGCTGCTCGTCGGCTGCGTCCGCGACCCCCGCTTCGGGCCCGTGGTCGTGGTCGGCCTCGGCGGGATCCACGCCGAGATCCTCACCGACTTCGCCGCCGCCGTCGCTCCGGTCGTCGCCGAGGAGGCCGAGGCGCTGCTCCGCGTCCTGCGGGGCGCTCCACTGCTCACCGGTGCCCGAGGCCGCGTCCCGGTGGACCTGGCCGCCGCAGCGAGAGCGGTCGCCGCCCTCTCGGAGGTCGCCGCCTCCCACCCCGCCGCAGCCGAGCTGGAGGTCAACCCCCTGCTCGCCACTCCCGCGGGAGCCTGGGGGCTCGACGCCCGGCTGGTCCTCGCCGCGGCGCCCGCCGAACCGGCCTACGAGGTCGGCTCCGGCGCCGGAGGCGGCCTGCCGTGACCCCACGCGTCGAGGCCGCCGTCGACCACCACGGTCGTGCCGGTCACATACGCGGCACCCGGGGAGACCAAGAAGGCGATCGCCTCGGCGACCTCCTCGGGGGTGCCCAACCGGCCGAGGGGCACTGCCCGCTCCCACGCAGCGACCGCGTCGGGACCGTAGCCGCCCAGGGCATCGGTCTCGATCACGCCCGGCGCGACGCACACCGAGCGCAGGCCGTAACGGCTCCAGTCGCAGGCGAGACCACCCGCCAGGTTCTCTACGGCGGCCCGGGCGGCGGAGGCGTGGACCATCTCGGGCATCCCCCGGCGGGGACTGAACCCGACGAAGACCACCACCCCCTGGCGGCGGGGGATCATCGAGCGCACCGCCGCCTCGTGGGTGAGGTCCCACGCAGCGTCGACCGCCAGGCGGTGCACCGCCCGCCACCCGCCGACGGTGATCGCCTCGGCGGGAGCGACGAACTGGCCCCCCGCGTTGTTGACCACCACGTCGACCCGACCGAAGCGCCCGATAGCGGCATCGACGACCCCGACCACCTCGCTGTGCTCACGCAGGTCGGCCGCGACCATCTCCGCCGCGCCACCTGCGGAGACGACCGCCTCGACCGTCTCGGCGAGGGGCCCCGGCCGGCGCCCGCAGACGACCACCGGAGCACCGGTCGCGGCGAGCGCCAGTGCAGTGGCACGCCCGATGCCGGTACCGCCCCCCGACACGAGGGCCACCGAACCGGCATTGGCGTCGTGGGTGAGCACGGATCGAGTCGCCCAGGTAGCGTAACCCGGTGAGCACGAAGCGTGCCGGGGCCGGGTCTCTGGCCGTCGAGTGCGACGTGGAAGTGCCGATGCGCGACGGCGTGGTGCTGCGAGCCGACGTCTACCGGCCCTCGCGGGGGAAGCACCCAGCGCTGCTCACCCGGCTCCCCTACTCCAAGCTGAGCCGATGGACCCGCGATGTCCTCGAGCCCACCGCTGCGGCGAGGCAGGGGTGGGCGGTGGTCGTCCAGGACACCCGGGGCTGCTACCGCTCCGGCGGCGAGTGGGAACCCTACGTCAACGAGGTCGACGACGGAGCGGACACTGTCGGTTGGGTCGCGGCCCAGCCGTGGTGCGACGGCGGTGTGGGCATGTACGGCGCCTCGTACCACGGCTACACGCAATGGGCGGCGGCGAGCGCCCGCCCCGGAGCCCTTCGAGCACTGGCCCCTTTCGTGGCCGCCGGCAACTCGCCCCTCGGCCCGGGAGCGGATCGGATGGTCGGCTTCGGCGCAGCGCTGCTCTGGGACCGCCAGATGCGCCTCGCCCGGGCCATCCACCGCTCCGGGGATGACGCCACCTGGCTCGCCGGGGAGCTGGACCGGCTCGCCGACACCCGCTACGAAGAGCACTGCGCTCCGGCAGGCCGTACGTCCCCCGCTCCGGGAGTGCCGGCGATCGACTACGGCACGATCGACGTCCCGGCGCTCCACGTGGGCGGCTGGCACGACCTGTTCGTCGCCGAGACGGTGGCCGCTTTCGTCGCCCATCGCCGAGCAGGAGTCCCAAGCCGTCTTCTCATCGGGCCCTGGTCCCACCTGGAGCGCACCGACCCGGTCGGCGAACAGGCCTTCGGGACGGCATCGGGGGTCGACACGATCGCCCTGCGCGAGAGCCTCACCTCGCTCCAGCTGCGCTGGTTCGCCCACTGGATGAAGAAACCCGACCCCGACCTCGCCGCCGAGCCCCCGGTGCGGTACTTCACCACCGGGGCCAACCGCTGGTGCGAGACCGAGGGATGGCCACCGCGAGGGCTCCACCCCGAGCGCTACTACCTACGCGCAGGCGGGACCCTCGACTTCCGACCGCCCGGCGAGGAGGAGGCGGACTGCTTCGTAGCCGACCCGGCCCGGCCGGTGCCCACCCTCGGCGGTAGGACGCTCCTCGCCCCCCCGCAGCGGGCGGGGCCCCACGACCAGCGAGGGCTGTCGCAGCGCGACGACGTGGCCTGCTACCACGGCCCGGTGCTCTCCGCGGGGATCGAGGTCACTGGCAGCGTCCTGGCCGAGGTGTGGGCGATGGCCGCCCCCGGCTCGCAGGTCGTGGCCCGCCTCCTCGACGTCGAGCCCAGCGGTCGAGAGTGGGGCCTCACCGACGGTGTCGCAGACCTGGAGAAGACCCCGGAGCGCATCGACCTCGGCCCGGTCAGCCACGTGTTCGCCCCGGGGCACCGGGTCGGCCTACAGCTGACCTGGAGCAGCTGGCCACGCTGGCGACCGGCCGCAGGCGGGACCGGAGGCCCGGTCCGCTACCACGTGCGCCACGACTCGACCGCCCCGTCCCACCTGCAGCTCCCGGTGCGGGCCTGACCGTGCCCAAGACCGTCGACCGGGAGCTCCGCCGCGAGCAGGTGATCGAGGCGACCTGGAGGCTCATGGCCCGGGTCGGCATAGACCGGGTGAGCATCCGGGACATCGCGGCCGAGGCCGGATACTCGACCGGGGTGATCGGCCACTACTTCCGGGACAAGGACGAGATCCTCCTCAGCGCCCTCCGCCAGGTCTGGCTGCGCGAGCGCTCGCGCGTCGCGAGCCTGAGCGCCGGCCTCCGCGGCATGTCCGCCCTGCGGGCGGTGGTCGACGCCGTGCTACCGCTCAACGAGGAGCAGGCGCTCGAGATGGCCGTCTGGGTGAGCTTCTGGGGTCGCGCCTTCGGCGACACCGCCCTGACCGACGAGCAGCGCCGCTACTACGGCGAGTGGCGCCGGCTGTTGCGCCGCCACTTCGAGGAGGCCGCCGTCGACGGGGAGCTACGCGCCGGTGTCGTCCCGGAGGACGAGGCGTGGCGCCTGGCCGCGCTGGTCGACGGGCTCGGGATCCAGGCGGTCTTCGAGCCGGCTCGCCTCGGGAGCCACCGGCTCGGCAGCCTGGTGGCCACGCACCTGGAGTCCCTGGAGGGCCCACCCTGACGCACCGAGAAGCTTCTCCTTGGTAACACGCGCGTCGTGTTACAATGGCTCGACCATCACCCAGCAGCCCGGGGGGGGCCGATGCCGACCAACTCTTTCCCGTCCGATCCGAACGGGCGCCTCGACCGGCGCCAGTTCCTCCGCCTGGGTGTCGCCGGGGCGGTCGCGCTCGGCAGCGGCACCGTCCTGGCCGGCTGCGGGGGCCCGAGCGCCGCAGTGAAGCCGACCACGAGCACCACCCCGGCAACCGCCGGCCGTCCCCGGAGAGGAGGGACCCTCAGGGCCGCCCTCACCGGAGGGAGCTCGCTCGACACCGTCAACCCCCTCAACCCGGTCAACACCGTCGACTTCGCCCGTATCAACCAGCTCTACGACCCGCTGGTGGTCTTCGACGCCCAGGCACTGCCCCAGCTCGTCCTGGCCACCGAGATCACCCCGGACGCCAGCGCGACCACCTGGACCGTCCGCCTCCGCTCGGGCGTGACCTTCCACAACGGCAAGGACCTCACGGCCCACGACGTCCTCTACACCTTCCAGCAGATTCTCGACCCGAAGAAACCGGCCGCGGGGGCGCCGTCGCTCGCCCCCGTCGACCTGGCCCGCACCAAGGTGATCGACCCGCTCACCTTGTCGGTCGCCTGCTCGTCGCCGTTCGCAACCCTCGTCGAAGTGCTCGCCGCCTACTACTTCGACGTGATACCCGTCGGCTTCGACCCGGCCCACCCGGTGGGCACCGGTCCGTTCCGCTTCGAGCGCTTCTCCCCGGGGGTGCAGAGCACCTTCTCCCGCAACGACAGCTACTGGCAGTCAGGGCTCCCCTACTTCGACTCGGTGGTCATCTCCGACTACTCCGACGAGAGCAGCCAGCTCGACGCCCTACTGAGCGGCCAAGCCGACGTCGTCGACCTGCTGTCCGCCTCGTCGATCGACGCTGCTCGCTCGGGCGGGGCCGAGGTGGTCATCTCCGAGGGCGGCGGGTGGACTCCATTCACGATGAGAGTCGACCGCAAGCCTTTCAGCGACGTGCGCGTCCGCCAGGCATTCCGACTGATCTGCGACCGGAAGGCCATGCTGGAGCAGGTCTTCCTCGGCCACGGGACGATCGGCAACGACCTGTTCGCCGTCTGGGACCCGGCCTACGACCACCAGATCCCCCAGCGCGAGCAGGATCTCGCCCAGGCCCGCTCCCTGCTGAAAGCAGCTGGCCACCCCAACCTGAAAGTCACCCTCGACACCGCACATCTGTCCCAGGGGGTCGAGGGTGTCGCTCAGGTCTTCGCCCAGCAGGCCAAGGGTGCTGGTGTCGAGGTGCAGCTCAACCCGGTCACGGTCACCACCTTCGACGGGCCCAACTACTTGAAGTGGACCTTCGCCCAGGACTACTGGTTCTACAACCCCTACTTCCCCCAAGTGGCCCTCGGAACGCTGGCAACCGCCCCCTACAACGAGACCCACTGGGACGACCCCCACTACGACGCCCTCTACGCCGAGGGCCTCCGCACTGTTGATCGGGCCAAGAGAACCGACATCGCCCACGAGATGCAGCTGGTCGACTGGCATTCGGGCGGCTACATCATCCCCTACTTCCCGCCGGTCATCGACGGGCTCGCCAAGCGGGTCCAGGGCGACCAGCCGTCCAAGACCGGACTGTCGCTCAACAACTACGACTTCAAGCGCATGTGGTTCGCCGACTGAACCCGACTGAACCGGTGGCGGGCGCCGTCGGTGGCCCCGCTCCCACTACCGAGGAGCGTCCCTGCCGTGGATTCGAGCTACACCCCCGCCCAGGCCGAGCTCAAGTGGCGTGCCAGCGAGCTGGCCAAGCACATCATGCCCTACGAGCAGCACTGTGACGAGCACGAGGGACTACCAGACGAGGTCCTCGCCGAGCTCGCCGGCCACGTCCTCGAGCTGCGCCTGAACGCCATCAACATGCCCGCGGAGTGGGGCGGTCAAGGACTCTGCGTGCTCGACCAGGTCCTCGTCCAAGAGGAGCTCGGACAGCTGACCAACGCCCTCTGGGACGTCGTGTGGCGGCCGGCCAACGCACTGCGCGCCGCGGACCGGGCACAGGTCGAGCGTTATGTCCGCCCCGCCGTCCGGGGCGAGCGGCGCGACTGCTACGCGGTCACCGAGGAGGGCGCCGGCTCCGACTTCACCGGCATCCGCACCGTGGCGGTGCCCGACGGGGAGGGCTTCCGGATATCGGGGCAGAAGTGGTTCGTCACCGTCGGCGACACCGCCGACTTCCTCATCGTCATGGCCGGGGTCGGGCCCGAGCGGGAGCCGACCCTCTTCCTCGTCGACCGGGACACCCCGGGGGTGCGGGTCGAGCGGACCCCGCGCTACATGCACGCCTTCGTCTACAAGCACCCGATCTTCACCCTCGAAGACGTTGCGGTCGGGCCGGAGGCGGTCCTCGGCGACGTCGGCACCGGGGCCGAGCTGACCCGAGAGTGGTTCGTGGAGGAGCGCCTGATGATCGCCGCTCGCGCCGCCGGCGCCGCCGAGCGGGCGCTGAGCGAGGCGAGTGAGTGGGCCCGCACCCGCCGGCAGTTCGGCCGGCCGCTGATCGACAACCAGATGATCCAGGCGATGCTCGCCGACGCCGCGATGGACATCGTCACGATGCGGGCCCTCACCTACCAGGTGGCCGCCGAGTGCGACGCCGGGATGCCCCGCAAGCTGGTCCACGCCAAGGCGGCGATGGCCAAGACGGTCGCCTCCGAAGCGGCCGGTCGGGTGGTGGACCGCGCGGTACAGATCTTCGGTGGCCGGGGGTACATGCGCGAGTACCCCGTCGAGCGCCTCTACCGCGACATCCGGGTGGACCGGATCTGGGAGGGCACCAGCGAGATCCAGCGGCTCATCGTGAGCAACGAGATCTCGAAGCGGGGCATCCAGGGGCTGGTCCGCCCCTGGCCGCTGCCCGCGCCGTGAGCGCCCCGCCCGATAGCAATCTGGTGGCCGTCGAGCGTCGCGGCGAGGTGGCGGTCGTCATCCTGCGGCGCGAGGCCAAGCTCAACGCGATGTCGAGCGAGATGGAGCGCCAGCTGCTCGGAACCCTCACCCGGCCCGAGGTGACCGCCAGCGGGGCGGTGGTGATCACCGGTGGGGACCGGGTGTTCTCGAGCGGCGCCGACGTCGCCGAGGTCACCGACCGCTCCCCCGCGGAGGTCTTCGCCTACTACCGCAACACCGGTGGCGTCCACGAGGCGGTGGCACAGCTGCCCCAGCCGACCGTCAGCGCCATCGCCGGCTACTGCCTCGGCGGCGGCCTCGAGCTCGCCCTGGCGACCGACTTCCGCGTGGCCGCCGCCGACGCCGTGCTCGGGTTCCCCGAGGTGCGCCTCGGGATCGTCCCCAGCTCGGGTGGCCTGCTCCGGCTGGTTCGCACGGTCGGGACCGCCCGCGCGCGCGAGCTGGTGCTCGCCCGACCCCGGGTCGGGTCCGCCGAGGCCACCTCCCTCGGGCTGCTGACCGAGGTGTGCCCCCCCGGCGTGGTCCCACTCCCTCGCGCCGTGGAGCTCGCCGGGCAGCTCGCCGGGCTGCCCCCGCTCGCCTACGCGCTCGCCTGCCAGGCGATCGACGCGGCCGCCGAGTCGTCCCGGGAGGCAGCGCTGCTCATCGAGCGTCTCTGCTACGCGGCGCTCGCCAGCTCGGACCGGGCCTGACACCGAGGAGGGACTTCTCGGTGGCTCCGGCGGTCAGCGCCGGGGGCCGTGCCAGCGGAAGTGCACCACCACCCGGCCGAAGTTGTCGGAGTCCTTCTCCACCCGGTGGTAGAGCGCCTTGACCTCCTTGCGCTCCAAGAAGCGGAGCACCCGCTTCTTCAGTTGCCCGCTGCCCTTGCCCGGGATGATCTCCACTGCGACGGCGTGGGTGCGCACCGCCTCTTCGATCACCTCCCGCAACGCCCGGTCGATCTCGTCGCCCCGGTTGTAGATGTCGTGGAGGTCGAGCTTCAGCCTCATCGACGCCACCCCCGCCCTGGTGCCGGTCCGTCGCTCTTCCCACCGTAGCTCGTCTAGCCGGCCGCCGAGCCGACCGGCGACCCCGGTGCCGGCCCGAGCCCGGCGCGGTTTCGACCGCGGCGCCGGGACCAGCGCTGGGCCGGATGCTCCACGAAGCGCCAGGACGCCTCGGCGAGCCCGACCGACAGGCCGATCCCGAGCGGCACCCCCACCGGATGGGGCAACCTGTCGGTCCACAGCGCCAGCGGCCAGTGCCACAGGTAGATCGCGTAGGAGCGTCGCCCCACGTAGGTGAGCACCGGGTGGGCCAGCACCCGCCGGATCACCGAACGCTCGGGCCCGGAGACCAGGTGGGCCACCAAGAGGACGGCACCGGCGCCGGCGACGCTGAACGCACCGAGGTACTTGAACGGCACGTTGCCCACCTCCAGCACCAGCCACACCAGCACTCCGGACCCTGCCCAGGCACCCACCCTGAGGACCGCCGGCGGCAACCGGTCCAGGGCGCCGCGCCGCCACGCCCCGGCCAGCAGCGCACCGCCCACGAGCTGCTGGAAGCGGGGCACGGTCCCGAAGTAGATGACGTTCTGGCCGGCCCCGCCGTTCCACAGCGCGAACGGCGACACAGCCGAACCGACCACGACCGCCACTGCGAGCGGGCCGAGCAGCCGCCGCCGGCGCGCGGTGGCCCACACCACCAGGGCGATCAGCACGTAGAACTGGGCTTCGACCCCGAGGGTCCACAGGTGCCCGAAAGCAGACGCGTGGGGCCACTGCTGGGCGAGCACCACGTTGAACCACCCCGTGAGGGTCTGCGCTGTTCCGAGCAGGGCCACGGTCACCGGCAGTGGTCGGCCCGGGTGGCCGGCCAACGCCGCGGCGTCGAACCAGCGCGTCCCGTCGGCAGCGAGGACCACCGCCAGGAACACCCCGAAGAAGGCGAGCAGCGCCGGCACCAGGCGCCAGGCGCGCCGTGCGAGGAACTCGCCCACCTCCACCCTCCCGGCGGAGTCGCGCCGCTCGAGCAGGCCCGCCCCTACGAGGAACCCGCTCAGGACGAAGAAGACTCCCACTCCGAACATGCCCCCCACGAACGCACTATGGGTCGGGTAGTGGAACAACACGACCGCTGCCAGGGCCAGCCCTCGCAGTCCGTCGAGCGCGGGGACCGGGTGCAGCCGGCGCGGCGTGCCTCCGGCGTACCGGGATCGGCGCATCGTTGACGCGTACCCTCTACCCCGGGGAACCAACCCCCGCCTGTCCTGTCGAGCACGCACCCAGCCCTCGTCACCCCCGCCGCGACCGCGGAACACGCGGTCCCGGTTGCTCTACGAGCAACCGCTGGTCGTCCCGCAGCTCGGACAGGCGTGACAGCTGCCGGCGCGCTGCATCTGCACCCCGCACTGGAAGCAGTAGGGAGCGTCGGACTCGAGGGGCACCACTCCCCCCCTTGTCGCGACACCGGGGGCTGGAGAGGCGGCCAGGCGCAGCGGGGAGCGCAGCTGCCTGCCTTCGTCGCCGTAGTCGCCCTCCTCGACGAGGGAGAGGTTGGGGGTGGCCGCCTCTTCCACCCCCGGGAGGGTCTGCTGGGTCCGCTCACCGGTCGTGAGCACGCCGAGCTCGACCCGCTCGTCGTAGGGCAGGTAGTCGACAGCGAGACGCCGGAAGATGTAGTCGACCAACGACTGGGCGATCCGCAGGTCGGGGTCGTCGGTCATGCCGGCGGGCTCGAAGCGCATGTTGGTGTACTTGCGCACGTAGGTGGCGAGCGGCACCCCGTGTTGCAACCCCAGGCTCACCGAGACGGCGAAGGCGTCCATGATCCCTGCGAGGGTCGACCCCTGCTTGGCCACCTTGACGAACACCTCGCCGGGCCGGCCGTCGTCGTACTCGCCGACGGTCACGTAGCCCTCGCAGTCCGCGACGCGGAAGGCGAAGGTGTTGGACCGCCGGCGTCGGGGCATCCGCTCCCGGATCGGCTGCTTGACCACGACCGTGGTCTGGCGGGCCAGGGCCTTCTCCAAGTCGGCGACCTTGCGGGCCAGCTCGGCGTCGTGGGCGGCGGCCGGCGACTGCTCGGTCGCCTTCTTGGTCGTCGCCAGCGGCTGGGCGACCTTGCAGTTGTCCCGGTAGATGGCGACCGCCTTCAGTCCGAGCTGCCACGCCTCGATGTGGAGCTGCTCGACGTCTTCGACGGTGACCTCCTCGGGGACGTTGACCGTCTTGCTGATCGCTCCGCTGATGAACGGCTGGACCGCCCCCATCATCTGCAGATGTCCTCGGT
>JAJZWW010000342.1 GCA_021846485.1 Actinomycetes bacterium | reverse complement strand
CCGGCTGCCCAGCCAGTTGCGGCCCCGGAGGCGGCCGCCGGAGTTGGCCAGCAGCGCACGGGCCTCGGCCAGGCGGTCGGCGCTGATCCCGGTGGGGGCAGCGGCGTCGGTGGGCTCGGGGTCGTCCGCCCACCCCCGGGCCTCCCGTTCGCCGATCACCTGTCGTCGCCTCCGGCTCCGTCAGCGGGGAGCGCCTCGCCGGCAGCCGGCACCGGGGTGCCGCTCACCCGCAGACGCCGGGCCAGCACCCGCCGGCGGCGCAGCAGCGACGCCACGTACCCGCCGAGCAGCACCGTGGTGGCCCCGTAACCGCCGGCGACGTAGTCCCACCCCCCGGTGACCGAGGCGCTCACAGTCCTGCCTCCCCACGTTCCCGGGGAAGCGGTCGTGGAGCCAGAAGGCTACCGGGAGCTTCTTGCACCATCCTCTGGGAGGTCGCCACGGGCGGCAGCGGTCCGGCGACCAGCGGGCCCGAGGAGGCCGACGACGCCGTCGCCCCGGCAGGAGCAGGGCCGCTCTCGGAGCGTCGCTCGGCGATCGCCCACACGTAGCCTTCGTCCTCCAGGCGGGACTCCATCGACTCTATCGCCAGACGGTGGAGCACCATCCAGGCGAACAACAGGGTGAACACCACGAACGACAGCAGCATGGTCGCCAGCTGCCAGCCGTGGATGAGCGGGGACTTGCCAATTCGGAACAGGGTGTCGTTCTGGTGCAGGCCCACCCACCACGACGTCGCCTCGTGGTCCACCGGCACCACCACGAAACAGCACAGGGCGGTGATCGCGCTGCGCTTCGCCCGGCCGAGGGGGTCGCCGCCGGTGCGCCGGAGGGCCAGGTAGCCGACGAACACCGCGAGCAGCAGTGCGGTGAGCGTCAGGCGTGGGTCCCAGGTCCACCACACGCCCCACGAGTAGCGCCCCCAGATGGACCCGGAGACGATCGTGACGACGCAGAAGGCGACGCCCACCTCGGCCGAGGCGCCGGCCAGGCGGTCCCAGCGGTAGCTGCGGGTCCGGGGCCACAAGAACGCGATGCTGGCCACGGCGCACACGCCGAAGCCGAGGTAGGCCATGGTCGCCGAGGCGGGGTGCACGTAGATGAGCCGCACGGTCTCGCCCTGGAGGCCGTCGGGGGGGGACACGTAGAGCCCGAGGAAGGCCAGCACGGCGAGACCGGCGAGGGTGAGGGCTCCGAGGATCCGGGTCGCCCGGCTGGACGTCGCTCCGGGCCGCTGGCGGGACGAGGGGGTCATGCTTCCTCCAGGAGGGTGCCGAAGGCGAGGACGCCGATGGTCAGGTACATGGCAGCGAAGGCCCCGAGGAGGGTCAGCCACCGCCAGCCGCTGCCGGTCACGAGACCGACGGCCGCAAGCCAGGCCTGGGTGGCCCCGAGCACGATCGGGGCCGCGACGGGCAAGAGCAGGAGGGGGAGCAACGTCTCGCGGACCCGTAGCCCGGCGGACATCACCCCGTAGACGGTACCGGCGGCGGCCAGGCCGACGGTCGCAAGAGCGCAGGTAGTGAGCAACAGCAGTGGGTGCGCCAGGTGGGCGCCGAAGAGCACCACGATGCCGAAGGCCAGCACCGCCTCCAGGGCGACGAGCTGGGCGGCGATCGCCGCCGCCTTGCCGAGGAAGATCCCCCCGCCGTCGAGCCCGGAGAGCCGCAGGCCGTCTCGCGCCCCGTCCGCGGCCTCCAGCGAGAAGCTGCGCTGCACCGCCAGCAGGGTGCAGAGCAGCACCGCCACCCAGAACAGCCCGGGCCCGATGTGAGTGAGCACGTACTGGTCCTGGTCGAAGGCGAAGCCGAACACGAACAACACGATCAGCGCGTAGGGGGCGACCTGGTTGGTGGTCACCCTGGAGCGCGCCTCGACCCGCAGGTCCTTGCCGGCGACGAGGAGGGCGTCACGCCACACTGGTCACCTCCGACGCCACCCCGGGCGCGACGGCGCCCGCCGCGACCGCCCCTGCCCCCGGTACGGGGAGGGGCCCGGGCGGGGCGGGGTCGGGCGGTGTCGCCCCCCCGGCGACGGTCACGATGCGGCCGGCGAGGGCGTGGGCCCGGTGGTGCTCGTGCGAGGCGAGCACCACGGTGCGCCCCCTGACGACGGCGTCTCGGACCAGCCCGTCGAGCAGGTCCCGGTGCTCGGCGTCGAGCCCGGCGTGGGGCTCGTCGAGGAGCCACAGCTCGGGGTCACGGGCAACCAGGGCTGCCAGGGACACCCGCCTGCGCTGCCCGGCGGACAACGACGCGACCCGGGTCGCCGGGAGCCGGCCGGTGAGCCCGAGGCGGTCCAGCGCGGGGCGCACCGACGACCGCTCGCCGCCGGCGGCCCTGACCGCGAAGGTCACGTTGTCCGCCACGGTCAAGTCGTCGTAGAGAGCGGTGGCGTGGCCGAGCAACCCGACGCGCCGGCGCACCGCTCGCGGGTCCTCGGTGAGCTCGACACCGAGGACGCACGCCTCTCCGGCCACCACCCGCAGCAGGCCGGCGCAGGCCCGCAGGATGCTGGTCTTCCCCGCGCCGTTGGCGCCCTGGAGCAAGACGATCTCCGTGCCGAAGACGTCGAGGTCGACGCCGGCCAGCACGGGGAAACGGCCTACCAGGGCCACGGCCGATCGGAGGCGGATCACCTGATCCATGGCTGAGCGACCACGGTAGCCAGCCGATCCCACCTACCACCATCCGGGCCCGAACGAGCCGGCCAGCGACCGCCGGCCCGAGGGACCCTACCGACCGGCGGCGGGCATCCCGTCCCCGGTCCCCGCGGACGGCTCGAGGAACCGGTTGAGGGCGTTGAGCACCGCGCGCGCCAACGCCTCGGGGCGACTGCGGCCCCTGGCGAGCCCCGGACGGGTCTCGCCGGTCCGCCGGTGGTCGAGGACCACGAGGACCCCGCCCCCCGCCTCGCCGGGGAGGTCGTGGACCCGGGCCACGTCCCACGGCGCCGTCAGGCCGAGCGCGCCGAGGCCGGCGACGACCGCTTCCGCCACCGCCCGGTCGTCGGAGCCGTCGGCTTCGACCATGACCCGGCGCTGGTGGTGGGAGAGGTGCAGCTCCACGGAGGATCCCCCCGCCAGGGGAGGGGTCACCTCGACGCGGACCCGGGCCCGGGCCCCGGTCGCTTCCGCGCGGCCGAGGATCTCGACGGTCACCGGACCGTCGAGGAGCGCGACGGCGAGCCGGTGGACCTCGGCTCGCAGGGCCGGGATGTCCACCCCGCTGGCGGCCACCTCCACCGACAGGGGGTCGCTGCGATGGTCGATGCCCACGAAGCTCACCCCGACCAGCCGGCGGACCTCCAGCTCGAAGCGGTCCAGCCCGCCGGTCTCGCCGGGCGAGGACAGCACCTCCGTGCCGCTCACGTCGCCGCCTTCTCCGCATAGAGACGGCGGTCGGCAACGGCCTGCAGCTGCGCCGGGTCGTCGCCGTCATCGGGGAAGCAGGCGATGCCCGCCGAGAACCGGACACCGACCTGCGGCAAGGCGAGCTCGAGCTTCGGCCGGAGCCGGTGGATGAGCGGGTCGAGGTCCTCGGGAGCCTCCGCGTTGGCGATGATCAGGGCGAACTCGTCGCCCCCGAGGCGGGCGGCCACGTCCCCTCGGCGGAGCGCGGCGCGGATCTCCGCCCCGATCACCCGGAGGGCGTCGTCACCGACGGCGTGGCCGAAGCGGTCGTTGATCGCCTTGAAGTCGTCGAGGTCGACGAGCGCCAGGGCGAAGCGCCACCCGTAGCGCCGTCCCCGGGCGACCGCGTCGCTCAGGCAGCGCTCGTAGGAGCGACGGTTGCGCAAGCCGGTGAGCGGGTCGTGGCCGGCGTCGTGATCGAGAACGTCGAGGCGAAGAGCGGCGCGCGCCAGGTCGGTGACGTAGGCGGCGGTGGCCGCGTCCACCGCTCCCGGTGTGGTCGTGTGCAGCCCGGGGGCCGACCCGAGGAGCGCCCTCGCCTCGCTCGATCCGACTCCTCCCGGGCCGGTACCGAGGGGTCGGCGCCCCAGACGGAACACCTGGCGTCCGACGGCAGTCTCGTCGACGACGAGGATGGCGTCGTCGACGCCGGCGACTTCCGCCACTACCTCCAACACCTCGTAGACG
>JAJZWW010000341.1 GCA_021846485.1 Actinomycetes bacterium | reverse complement strand
GGGTGCTCGTGGTGGGCCCCAACCCCACCTTCTTGCGCTACATCGAGCACGTGCTGCCCTCGCTCGGGGAGAGCGGGGTGGAGCGCTCGACGGTGGTCGGGCTCTTCGGCCCCGTCGGCCGGCGCGGGGCCGACGATCCCGAGGTAGAGCGCCTGAAGGGGGACCCCCGCATGGCGCGGGTCGTGGCCCGAGCGGTCTCGGACCGCGAGCGGCCCCTGCGCAGGGTCGTGGAGATCCCCTTCGGGCGGGCGATCCTGCGCCTCACCCCGGCGGCGACCGGGCAGATCGTCGGCACCGCCCGCCGCCGTGCGGGGACCCACAACGCCCGCCGTCGGCTCGTGGAGGACCTGTTGTGGCGCCACCTGCTCGACCAGCTGGACAGCCGGCCGGCCGTGCCCCCGACCCCCACTGCGCTGCCGACAGAGTTGGTCGCACCCCGACCCGGGCCCGGCGGGGCGGGTGAGGAGGAGCTACTCGAGCCCCTCGGGCCGGTCCCGAGCGCACCTCTCGGCCCGGCCGAGCTCGGAGCGTCCCTGCGCCAGCTCCCGGAGGTGGCCGACGCGCTCGAGCGGATGTGGCCGGTGCTCACCCCCCAGGCCCTGGTGCACGACCTGCTGGGTGCCCCGGCCCTGATCGACCTGGCCGCGCGGGGGATCCTCACCGACCGGGAGCGGGCGCTGCTGCACCGCCCGCGCAGTGCGACGCTGGCCGACGCCGCCTGGAGCGACGCCGACGTGCCCCTCCTCGACGAGGCCGCCGCGCTGCTCGGCTCGCCGCGCCGTCGCCCCGGCGCCGCCCCGGCGATGCGCAGCTACGGGCACATCGTGGTCGACGAGGCGCAGGACCTGAGCCCCATGCAGCTGCGGATGCTCGCCCGCCGCTCCCTGTCGGGGTCGATGACCGTCGTCGGCGACATCGCCCAGGCGACCGGAGGCTGGGCCCCGGCGTCCTGGAACCAGGTCGTCGAGCACCTCCCGGCCCGGCGGGGTTGGCGCCTGGCGGAGCTGAGCATCAACTACCGCACGCCCTCGGAGATCATGGAGCTGGCCGGTCACCTGTTACGGGGCGCCGCTCCAGGGATGCGCCCCCCGGACACGGTGCGTGCCGCTGGGGAGGGGACGGAGATGGTCGCGGTGCCCGGTGGCGCCGGAGGGCCCGGGGGGTCGGCCCTGCCCGCCGCGGGCCTGCCCGCGGCGGTGGCCGAGCGGGTGCTGGCCGAGCGGGTGGTGGCCGAGGCGGCCCACTTCGGCAGCGGGGGTGGGACACTAGGGGTGCTGGCGCCCACGAGCCTGTTGCAGTCGGTCGGCGACCGCCTGCGCGCCGCCGGCGTGGACCCCGGGGACGCCGCCCGAGGGGCGCTCGACCGGCCGGTCTCGCTGCTGGGCGTCGAGGATGCCAAGGGGCTCGAGTTCGATGTCGTCGTCGTCGTCGAGCCCAACCGCATCGCCTCCGAGTCCACCCAGGGGCTGCGGGCCCTGTACGTCGCGCTGACCCGCGCGACCCAGCGGCTGGTCGTGGTGCACGCCGAGGGGCTGCCGGAGGCGTTGCGGGGTGGCTCGGCCCAGTCGTCGGCGTGAGGACCGGCTCATCGGAGCGCTCGGGGCGCTGCCGCTGCGGTGGCGGTCCGCTGGAGCGGTCTCTCAGCCGGTGGCCACCGGCCGCCCCCGCCAGGTGGCCGGCCGGCCGGTGAGGGCGAGTGCGGCGGAGCGCGCCGACAGGGCGACGAAGCTCGCCAGCGGGACCGGGAAGGCGGCCGCGGTCCAAGGCGCCCAGCAACCGGCCCGGCGCAAGAGCCTGGCGGTGGCCGCAGCCCACACCACGTAGACCGCGGCGTCACCCGCGCGGCGTAGGGGCGTCCGGTGACGGCCGGCCAGGGCCGACGCCCCGCTCGCCGCGCTCCTCAGCGCGCCGGTGACCCACACGGCGGTAGCCGCCGCAGGCAGCGCCGGGGCGGCCGCCGCCCCCCCGGCGAGCATCTTCGACCAGCCTTCGGCCAGCTGGCGGACTCCTCCCGGGTACATCCGGAACGCCACCAGCTCACCGCCGGCGAAGGCCCGCACCGGGCCGCCGGCGCGCCGCACCCGCCTGGCCAGGGCGGCGTCCTCGGCGACCTTCCGGCGCACCTCCGGGTGGGCGTGCCCGCCGACTCGCAGGTAGAGGTCGCGCCCGATGGCGAGGCACGGGCCGAACGCCATGGCCAGGCGCGCCCGGGGTGGTCCGCTGAAGGCTCCGGTGCCCATCATGGCCACCAGGTTGCAGGTCGCCGAGAGCTGCTCGTAGGGGCGTAGCGGGCGGTGGTGGGGCTGGACCGACACCAGCCCCCCACCCCGGCGCCACTCGTCGACGACCGCTTCGAGGGCCGCAGGGGCGAGCTCCACGTCGGCGTCGAGGAACACGAGCAGGTCTCCCTGGGACCGCCGCGCTCCTTGGTGGCACGCCCACGGCTTGCCCAGCCAGCCCCCCGGCAGCGGTGGGGCGGCCACGACCCGGGCGCCGCCGGCCGCGGCGACCCCGGTGGTGGCGTCCTCGGAGTGGTCGTCGACGACCACCAGCTCGTCGGGTGCCCGGGTCTGGGCCGCGAGGGAGCGCAACAGCCGGGGGAGCGACGGCTCTTCGTTGCGGGCCGGGACGATCACCGAGACCGTAGGGTTCGGCAGCTCGGGCGGCCGCCCGCCACTGCCCGGCTGGCGCACGTCAGCCAGCAGCCAGGCTCCGGCGCCGAGGGCCAGGGCGTGAGCGGCGGCGCAGGCGGCGGGGCGGAGCATGTCCCCATGTTGGCCGACCGGGAGCCGACGGTAGCGTAGGCTCGCCGAGCATGCCCCTGTCCGCCCGGCGTCGAGCGCAGCTCGCCGCGCTCGTGAGGGAACGGGGCTACGAGCGCCGGGAGGAGCCGTTCGTCCTGCGCTCTGGGGCTACCAGCCGGGACTACGTCGACGTCCGCCGGGCGGTGGCCACCGGGTCGGCGCTGCGGGAGGTGGCCGAGGCGATCGTCGAGCAGGCCGGGTCCGGCTGGGAGGTGATCGGCGGCCCGACGATGGGCGCCGACCCCCTGTCGCACGCTGTGGCGCTGCTCCGGGACGTGGCCTGGTTCTCGGTGCGCAAGGCGCCCAAGGGCCACGGCAAGGGGCAGTGGATCGAGGGACACCGGCTCGGACCCGGCGACCGGGTCCTCGCGGTCGAGGACACTGTCTCCACCGGCGGGTCGCTGCTCGTGGCGATCGACCGGATCCAGGAGACCGGTGCCGAGGTCGTCGCGGCCACCACCGTCGTGGACCGCAGCCCGGCGGTCGCCGAGCGCTTCGCGGCAGCGGGGATCCCGTGGGCGCCGCTGCTCACCTGGCAGGACCTGGGGATAGAGCCCCTCGGGGGGTGACCCGGCCCGGCTCAGTAGCTGTCGCAAAACCCGCGTGAAGGCGGTGATCGGCCGTCCGCCCGTACATGACGCGCCACGAGTAGTCAGGAAGACCTGCTTGCGAACGGCCGGTCACCGCCTCCAGAAGGCAGTTTTGCGACAGCTACTCAGGCCGAGGCGAGGCTTGCGAGCCTTGCCGAGGCCGGCTCCAGGCGGGTGCGGAAGTCGTGGTGGTCGGCGACCGCGTGCAGGTAGGCGGCCCGCCTGCGGGCGGCCCGGCCCGAGGCCTCGGAGAGCGCAGTGCCGGCCGCCTCCGTCGGACCCGGCTCCAGCTGGGCGTCGAGGGCGGCGCGGAGCAGGACCAGGGCCTCGGCGCGCATCTGGGAGATCCGCGAGTCGGTCACCCCGAGCTCCTCGGCGAGCACGTGCATGGGCAGCTCCTCCAAGAAGTAGCCGATCACCACCCGCCGGAGCCGCTCGGGCAGGTTGGCGACCGCGGCGACCAGGTAGGCGTGGCGCTCGCGCTCGAGCAGCGCGGCGTCCGGGCCGAGGTCACCGGCGAGCGACGGGACCTCGACGGAGCCGTCGGGGCCGAGGTCCTCCAGGTTGAGCACCACCGAACGCACCACGTCCCGGCGGACGCTCTCGACGTCGGAGGGGTCCATGTGGAGGTGGTGGGCCAGCTCTCGGGTGGTGGGTGCCCTCCCGAGCGTGCCGGTGAGCCGGTCGGTCGCCCCGGCGATGTCCCGG
>JAJZWW010000340.1 GCA_021846485.1 Actinomycetes bacterium | reverse complement strand
CTGGCGGGGGCCGACATCCGCCCCGCTCCAGCTGCTCCGCTGCAAGCCGGCCAGCAGCTGCCGCAGGGCTGGCTTCCGGTGCCGGGTCACGAGACTACGTTGAGCCGAACTCGGGGCTCTGCGCGTCTCTAATCGAGACAGCCCCAGGCTCCCACGTCAGGAGCCCGCGGTGACCTCCATCTCCCCGAGGCGGGACCAGTCGGTCCCCGGGACGGTCACGTTGACGATCCGGGGAGTCTCGACCAGGTGTGGGGGAAGGCTCCGCCGGGCGGCGACGAAATGCTCCGAGCCGACGTGGGCCGCACCCGCCGCCTCGTCACGGAACGCCTCGACGAGGACGTACTCGTCGGGGTCGTCGAGGCTGCGGGACCACTCGAACCACAAGCAGCCCGGCTCCGCCCGGGTGGCGACCGTGAGGTCGCCGGCGATCTCCGGCCAGCGCTCGGCGTCCTCGGGACGCACCCGGAACTTGGCAGTGATGAAGATCACGAGGTACCCCTCCTCCTCGGTGCCGGCTCTCTCCGGCCCTGCGGCGACGATGATCGCACACCGCTCCGCCCTGCCGGAGGCGGCAATGGCCCGGGAGACCGTCTAGCTAGGCGGCGAGCACCCGGGCCCAGGCGATCTCCGCCGGGTAGAACACGTGGGCGAGCAGCCCGGGCACGAGCAGCACCACCGCCAGCAGCAGCACCATCGAGTAGCGCCGGATCCTCCACCAGGTGGGCAGGGCGGACGACGGGAGCAGCCGCTCCAGCAGGATCGAGCCGTCGAGGGGGGGTATCGGCAGCACGTTGAACACCGCGAGCACCACGTTGAGCAGCCCGAGGAGGTAGAGCAGCTCGGTCGGCACCCCGAGGGCCCCGAGGTGGAACGAGAGGATCTCGGGGAGCTGGTGGAGCTCGGTAGCCGGGGTGATCGCCCGCAGGGCGACGATCGAGATCCCCGCCAGGACCAGGTTGGTGGCCGGCCCGGCGAGGCCGACGAGGATCGCGTCGTTGCGGGGGTGGCGCATCCGGCGGGGGTCGATCGGCACCGGCTTCGCGTAGCCGAAGGCCCCTAGCCCGGAGAGGGCGAGCACCGCCGGCAGCACCAGCGTGCCGATCGGGTCGATGTGGCGCAGCGGGTTCAAGGTGAGCCGCCCCGCCCGCCGGGCGGTGTCGTCCCCGCACGCCAGGGCCACCACCCCGTGGGCCACCTCGTGGAGGATGATCGACGGCACGATCACGATCAGCACCAGCACGAAGCTGAGCCCGATCGAGTGGCGCAACCCGTACGCGGCGAGCAGGACCAGGCCGATCACCACCAGGATCTGGCCGTCGACGCGCAAGCGCCGCTTCGGGCGGGGCGGAGGAGGAGGGGTCACGGGAGCCACACGGTACGGGTCACCGCCGGACCTGGGTGGTCGGGCTCCCGGTCCCAGCCGGTCCCAGGGTCAGCTTCCTGCCCTCCGGGCGGCGAGGCACAGACCGACGATCGTCTTCGCGTCGACGATCTCGCGGGCGGCGACCAGCTCGTCCAAGTCGGCGAGGCGGACCTCGTGGATCGACATCGCCTGCTCCTCGACCCCCTGGCGGTCGGCGGGGACCTCGCAAAGCCCGGTCGCCAGGTACAGCCAGGTGCGCTCGTCGCAGAAGCCGGGCGAGTTGTAGAACTCCGCCAGCAGCTCGAGGCTGGCGGGACGGCGGCCGACCTCCTCGACCAGCTCCCGGCCGGCGGTCCCCTCCGGGGGCTCGCCGGCGACGTCCCGCTTGCCGGCGGGCAGCTCGAGCATCTCGGTGCCGGTGGCCGCCCGGAACTGCCGGACGAGCAGGGCGGTGCCGGGGTCGACGAGGGGGACGACGACGACCGCGCCGGGATGGCGGACCACGTCACGCTCGAAGGCGGTGCCGTCGGGGGCGGTGAAGCGAGCCCGGGCCAGCCGGACGAGCGACCCCCGGTACACCTCGTCCTCCCCCACGGCCCGGAAGTCGCCGGCGCTCATGCGACCGGCCGGGTCCGCTCGAGGTGGTCGACGGCGAGCAGTCGCGGAGCGCGACCCTCGGCCCGGGCAAGAGCCGCGCCGACCAGCTCCCGGAACAGCGGGTGGGCCCGGTCGGGTCGGCTCTTGAACTCCGGGTGCGCCTGGGTGCCCACCCAGAACGGGTGGCCGGGCAGCTCGATGAACTCCACCAGCCGGTCGTCGGGCGAGACCCCCGAGCAGGCCAGGCCGGCGTCGGCGAGGCGCGCCCGGTAGCGGGGGTTGACCTCGAAGCGGTGGCGGTGGCGCTCGGAGACCACCTCGGTCCCGTAGGCCGCGGCGACCTGCGAGCCGGGTTGCAGGCGGGCCAGGCAGGCCCCGAGGCGCATCGTGCCGCCCTTGTCGACCACGTCGCGCTGGTCGTCCATCAAGTCGATGACCAGGTGCGGGGAGGAGGCGTCGAACTCCCGGGAGTTGGCCCCCTCCAAGCCGGCGACGTTGCGGGCGTAGTCGATGACCATCACCTGCAGCCCGAGGCACAGCCCCAGGCAGGGCACGGCGTGTTCCCGGGCGTAGCCGGCGGCGGCGACCTTGCCCTCGATCCCCCGCTCTCCGAAGCCCCCGGGCAGCACGATCCCGTCCAGGTCCCGGAGGCGCCCCTCGGCGAGGAGGCCCTCGACCTCCTCGGCCTGGATCCACTCGACGGTCACGTCGGCGCCGTGGTGGTACCCGCCGTGACGCAGGGCCTCGACCACCGACAGGTAGGCGTCGGGGAGGTTGACGTACTTGCCGATCAGCCCGAGGCGCACCGGACGGGTCGAGGCCTCGATCCGCTCGACGAGGCCCTCCCACGCGGACAGGTCGAGGGGGTGGGCGTCGTCGTCGAAGTGCAGCAGCCGGCACACGTAGTCGTCGAGGCCCTCCTCGTGCAGCGCGAGGGGGATCTCGTAGAGGTTGGGGGCGTCGACGCAGGAGACGACCGCCTCGACCGGCACGTCGCAGAGGTTGGAGATCTTCTGCTTGAGCCCGTCGGAGATCGAGCGGTCGGAGCGGCAGACGATCAGGTCGGGGATGATCCCCCGGCTGCGCAGCTCGGTCACCGAGTGCTGGGTCGGCTTGGTCTTCTGCTCTCCGGAGGGGCCGAGGTAGGGCACCAGGGTGACGTGGACGAACACCACGTTGTCGCGCCCCACGTCCTTGCGGAGCTGGCGGACCGCCTCCAGGAACGGGAGGATCTCGATGTCGCCGACGGTGCCGCCGATCTCGGTGATCACCACGTCGGTGTCGTCGGTGGCCAGGCGCCGGATCCGGTGCTTGATCTCGTCGGTGATGTGGGGGATGACCTGCACGGTCCGGCCGAGGAAGTCCCCCCGGCGCTCCCTGGCGATCACCGCCTGGTAGATCGACCCGGTCGTGGCATTGGAGTCCCGGTGCAGGCTCTCGTCGATGAACCGCTCGTAGTGGCCGAGGTCGAGGTCGGTCTCGCCCCCGTCGTCGGTGACGAACACCTCGCCGTGCTCGAAGGGGTTGAGCGTGCCGGGGTCCACGTTGATGTAGGGGTCCAGCTTCTGGATGGTGACCCGCAGGCCCCGGCTCTTCAGCAGCCGGCCGAGCGACGACGCCGCCAGTCCCTTGCCGAGGGAGCTCGCCACGCCCCCGGTGACGAAGATGTGCTTCGCCAAGTGGTCTCCTCGTCTCCTGGTCTCGTCGATCCCTCGTCGCGTCGACGCTGCGGACCGGGGCAGCCTACCGCCCGGCAGGCGCCGAGCCGCGGACCGCCGGGTCCCGCCGCCGGGCCCCCGGGGCGGGGCCACCGCCCCCCGAACGGTCGGCGTCGGCGTCGGCGAGCAGCTCCTCGGCGTGGCGGCGGGCGGTCGCGCTGCCGGGACGACCCGACAGCATCCGGCTCAGCTCCGCCACCCGCTCGGCTCCCTCGACCGCTTCGACGCGCGCCACGGTCCGCTCCCCCTCCGTCTGCTTGGTCACCACCAGGTGCCGGTCGGCGAAGGCGGCGACCTGGGCGAGGTGGGTCACGACCAGCACCTGGTGGTGGCGGCCTAGCGCGGCCAGGGCCCGACCGACCGAGGTCGCCGCCGCGCCGCCGATCCCCGCGTCGACCTCGTCGAAGACGAGCGTCCGCCCCGCCACCTCCCC
>JAJZWW010000339.1 GCA_021846485.1 Actinomycetes bacterium | reverse complement strand
GGTTCCCCAATGGCTCGTCGACCCACCGCTCGGTGACGCCACCTGGGCCGCCGGCGACCCCGCTGTCGACCCTGGGGGTCACCCCGGCCGCCGGGTGCCGCTCGAAGAACCTCGCCGTGTCCCGCACGCTCCGGGTGCTCAGGGCGAAGCGGGTGGCCTGGGCGAGGTCGGGCGTGGCGGGCAACTCGGGGGCGCGCTCCAGGACGCTCACCGGCGCCCGGCCCGTGTGCTCCGCCCCGGGGGGCAGCCCGAGCCTGCCGAGCAGTGCCTCGGCGAGGGCGGAGGCCGCCGAGCGGTCGCGCACCGCGTGCGCCGGCGCGGCCCCCGGGTCCGTGGTCCCACCCGTGCCTCGGGCGGTGCTCGCGGTGCCGGCGGGCTGCTCGGTGTCGGGCCCGGTGCGCACCGGCGAGGTGCCGCAGCCGGCCAGCGCGAGCGCGCTCGCGGCGATCACTGCTGCCGGGGTGAGCAGCGCTCGCCGGCGACGCCACCGCGAGGTGCTGGGTCGGCTCGTGTCTCGCATCGCTGCCTTGGACGCCGCGGGGGCGTCCAGAAGTTCCCCGGGGGTGGTCGCCGAGCCCGGCAGCGGGCGCCGGGCATCGGTGCGACGGGACCCCTGCCCCCGCCGGCTCACGGGCGGGTCGGTCAGGAGATGCGCCGGAGGCGGGAACGGCGGTCGGACGGGGGCTGGCGCAGGCCGGCGGCGCGCAGGCGCGACACCAGCTCCCTGCTCGGCACCGGGGCGGCCCCGAGACGCAGCGCCCGCTGCCTCAGCTCGGACGGCACGTCGTAGTGGTCCCCCTGGAAGCCCTGGTGGGGGATCCCCAGGCGCTCGGCGAAGAGGTGCAGCTCCTCGTAGGAGTGGTCGCTCACCAGGTGTGCCCAGCGCCGGCCCCGCCACGGCCAGCGGGGCTCGTCGACGAGGATCACGGCTGCCAATGTAGGCCCGCCCGGGCCCGGCGCGCGCCAACCTGGCCGTGTTGTTCGAGCAGCGCAAGCCCCACCCAGACGGGGAGGTGATCTCCCTGCTGATGAAGCGCTTCGTGGGCTCGGCGGGGCTCACCGGGGCGATGCAGGTTACGACGCTAGTGATCATGACCCGGCTGGCGACGGTATGACCGGCACGCGGTCGTCTGCCTACGACCACACGCCGGCAGGTACCATCGCGCTGCTGGCGATGACCCTCGCGGTGTTCGCCGTCGACGTGCCCTCGATCCTGGCGTTCACCGTGGCGAGGTACGCCACCGACCCCGGATCGCCGGCTGCTGGGTCGGGGCGACCCACCCGGGGCTGAGCGGGCCGGCGGCGCCCGGGGCTGCGAGCCTGCGCAACGCGTGGGGCGTGCCCGCGGTCGCCACTGTAAGGACCCTCAGCTCAGGACCCTTCCGGTAACTACTTGGACGGCGCTACCAACTTCGGCCGTGTCAGCACACAGTTCTCGGCCTTCGGCCGTCCAAGTAGTTGCCACTCGGGCCCTTACCGTCCGAAGTCCCTGTAGCGGCGCCGAATGCCGTCGCGTCCAGGGATGTTCGTGAGAACGTCGAAGTCGCCAGCGTCGATGCGCCAGGTCGATAGCTCCATCGAGGCGAGTGTCGTCTCGTCAACCTGCACCGGGAGCGCCCTCACCTCCTCGTCGCTCAGCCCCTCGACACGCAGCCGGGCGTGCATCTCCTTCAGCGCAGCGGCAACACGGC
Organism: Actinomycetes bacterium; assembly: GCA_021846485.1. GTDB lineage: Bacteria > Actinomycetota > Acidimicrobiia > Acidimicrobiales > Palsa-688 > JAKAQB01. Next base: position 2,421 of record JAJZWW010000339.1, on the reverse strand, counting down.
GCAGGTTGTCCCGGTCAGGGTCGGGCAGGCAGTCGAAGTCGGCGGTTCGTCGCGACGCTCCGTAGGCGTTGGCCGACACGCCGCCGACCAGCAGGTAGTCGACTTGGTGACGGTCAAGGGCGTCGAGGCTGCGAGCAAGGTCGAGCGCGGGTGGCTGGAGGCCGCTCTCGCCCTCATCATGGTCACCCTCGGGCCCGTCAACCACGTGCTACCCCACGAACGAACACCCGTTCCCACCGGCTGACCCACAACTATGCCGAGAGACTCCTAAAGCGCCAGTCGCGGTCGGCGCACCCGGTCGATGGAAGGCGCGGTCGTGGGCGACCGAGCTATCCGGTCGCTTCGGGTTGGTGGTCGCCTGGCGGTGTGGCGGCGGTTAGTAGGGGGCTGCGCAGCAGTCCGATCGAGAAGGTGACGTAGCCGACGGCCACGATGGCGAGCGCGAGGCGGGTCCCGGCGGCTTGGCCGAGAGCGCCGGCGGCGAGCGCGCCGAGGGGGATGGCCGCGGAGGTCAGCACGCGGCTGGTCGCGCCGACACGGGCCTGTAGGTCGGTCGGGCAGCGTTGGAGGCGCAGGTTGAGGAAGGTGACGCTCACCAGGGCGATCCCTGCGCCGACGACGATCCCGCCGACAGCGAAGAGCACGAGCCCGGCGCCGGGGGTGGTAACAGCGATCAGGATGCCTGCCGGGGCGGTGATCGCCATGGCGTAGCGGGCGAGGGTGACGGTGCCGAAGCGTCGGCTGAGGCGGGTGGCGGAGAGCGAGCCCGCGAGGCCGCCGGTGCCGCTGACGGCGAAGAGCACGCCGATGGTGGCGGCGGGGACGTGGACGACCCGGACGAGGAACACGACCTCGAGCGCCCCGAACCCGGTGAGGAACAGGTTGGCCATTGCGGTCGCCACGACCACGGTGGAGAGCACCGGGCTGGTCCGCACGCAGGCGACTCCCTCGCGGATCGCTGCGGTCACCGCCGGCGCGCGCTCGTTCGACGAAGGGGCTACCGGAGGTTGGAGGGCGGTTGGGGCGGGGAGGGCGACCACCGACAGCAGGGACACCAGGTAGCTGGCGGCGTCAGCCGCGAGGGTCGTCGCGGCGCCGACCGCTTGGGCGAGCGCGCCGCCGAGCGCCGGGCCGCTCACCCGGGCGACCGACCGGCCGGTTTGGAGTCGCGCGGTGGCGAGGAGCAGGTCGTCGGGGTCGACCGCGGCGCGCACCAGCGGCGAGTACGCGGTCTGGAACACCGTGGCGAAGCAACCGGCTCCAAGAGCGGCCACCACCATGACCTGGAAGGTCAAGGTCGCGGTGGCTGCGGTGAGGGGGACCGCGGCCACGCAGAGGGCTTGGCCGGCGTTCGCAGCGGCCATCACCGTGCGGGCTCGACGCCAGTGCCGCTCCACCAGCGCCCCGGCGGGCAGAGCGAGGACGACAGCCGGCGCCCACTCCACCGCCTCGAGGAGTCCCACGTCGAAGGTCGAGGCGTGCAAGCGTCGCACCGCTACGAGCGGAAGCGCCACCGTCGCCACCATGCTGCCGAGCCCGTTGACGCTCTGGCCGGCCACGAACGCCCGGAACGACCAGTCCAAGCGATCCCGGCGGCGACGAGCCACGTCGGCGGGAGGGTTCATCGCGCGGCGTGCTTCGAGCTGCGCTTGCGGGGCCGGTCGACACCGCCTGCCCCGGCCGGGCTGGCTCCTGCCTCGGCAGTCCGGGTCCTCCAGTCGCGCATCGCCTGGTCGGCGGCCGCATCGTCCCCGGCTGCACCCGTCAACGGGCCGCGCGGCTGGCCGATCCGGGCGCGTACCACCCACTCGGGCACCCCGCCGGCGAGGAGTGCCGCGGTGTGCGCTCGTCGCAGGTCGCCGAGGCGGACCTCGACTCCCGCGGCGTGCTGGTAGCGCGCCCAGCGCTCGAGGACCGAGGCGTAGCGCAGCGAACCGGTCCCTACCGGCGACGGGAACATCGGGCCGTTTCCACCCGCCGCCGAGCGCCGCCAGTTGACCAGTCGCATACCGAGCTGCGGGTCCTCCACGAGCACCCTCCGGGTCCTCCCGCCCCACCCCTGCACCCAGAGCACGCCCGTCGCCTCGTCGAAGGCACCGGACTCAAGGGCGAGAGCCTCCCCCGGTCGCAGGCCGGTCCGGGCCATGAGGCCGAACAGCAGCTGATCGCGGTCGGCGTGCAGCGGGATCGCCGCCAGGACCGCCTCCACCGCAGCCTGGTCGGCCGAACCCGTCGCCGGCTGGCCGCCCGCCGTGGCCCCCCCGGCTCCGAGCAACGCCGACAGCCCCGGGGGTCCCGCCCCGGCCCCGGCCGCCCAGTCGAGGAACCCTCGGAGCGCCGAGCGCCGCCGCGCCCGCGTGGCCGGCGCCAGCTCACCCAGCGCATCCGCCAGGACCTGCACGGACCCTTCGTCGACGCCGC
>JAJZWW010000338.1 GCA_021846485.1 Actinomycetes bacterium | reverse complement strand
CGACGCCAGCGTGCCGAGCACCGCCCAGCCGCGGCGTCCCGCCGCGTTCACCAGCCGCTCGCCGGCAAGCCGCCGGGAGGCCTCCACCGCCTCGCCGAAGGGCACCAGCTCCATGGAGGAGCCGGCCGCCGACCAGCGGGGCATCTCCGCCTGCACCGACCCGACCCCGACCGCGGCCGCCACCGGGACCATGCCGGCGCCGACCAGCTGGAGGAGCGACTGGCCGTCGAGGTGCGAGGTGAACGGCCTTCCCCCCTCACCCACCCCCTCCCGGGCCACGGCGGTCCCGAGGGCGGTGAACTCGATCGTCGAGGCGAAGCCCTCCAGGTAGCGGAAGCGCAGCCGGATCCCGATCACCCCGTGGGCCCCGAGGGCCCGGGTCTCGGCCTCCAGGCGCTCCAACGCCCGGCGGGCGGCCTCCTCGACCCCCTGCTCGTAGCTCCACCGCTCCCAGCACACCGCCGCCACCCACCCGCCGGGGGCGCCCCCGCCGGCGACCCCGAGCGACCACCCGCCCCGCAGCCCGGGGGCGGGCCCGGCGCCGGGACCCATCGCCGGGAGGCCGAGGTCCCCGAACGAGTAGTACTTCACCCATCCACGCCCCGACCCGACCCGAGCCCCACCGTAGGACGAAGGGGCCCCGGCCCATCCTCCGGCTCCCATCGCCCACGGCGAGTAGCTCGGCCCGAGCTGGTAGACGCTGCTACCCATCACCAGGCCCCGCGGGGTGAAGCCGGCCTCCCGGACCGCGGTGTGCTCGGCGACCGACAGCGAGCTCGACCAGCTGCCGCCCGCCAGGGGCGGGTCCTCGGTGACGCCCACCGGCCCCGGACCGCCTAGGTGTCCATCGGCAGCATCAGCTGCGGATGGCCGGGTCCGGCCGCACCGGGGGCGGGCCGCACCGCGGTCCCGACCGCCAGGAACTCGATGACGTGGCTGCCCCAGAAGTGGCTCTTCTCCTCCAGGTGCACCCCGACGATCCCCTCCGCCCCGAGGCGCAGCGCCTCGTCCTGCATGCGGGTCATGGCCAGCTCGCGGGCGTCGTAGAGGCCCTGGGTGAAGTTGTCGAGCTCGCGGTTGACCATCGACTGCATGGCCGCGGCCACCGGGCCGCGGTGGGCGACGTGGTAGACGCAGGTGCCGAGCACTAGGCCGAGGGGGAGGTAGCCGGACTGGACGAGGGTCCAGAAGTCCTGCCCCGACAGGTCGCTGGTGAACGGCTTGCCCTCGTCGGTCCGCCAGCTCCCCTCGGCACCCCGGGCGGAGACCGCGGTGCCCACCGCGATGAACTCGGCGGAGTGCTTGCCCCAGTCGTAGTAGTTGATGTCCAGGCGGACCCCGACGACGCCGTCGGCGCCGAGCACCTCGGCTTCCGCCTCCATCCGGGCCATGGCCAGCTCCCGGGCGGTGTACATCGCCTGGGTGAGGTTGTCCAGCTCCTGGTTGGTGGCCCAGCTCCGCCGCTGGAGGCCGATGTGGTAGATCGAGCTGCCGAAGACCATCCCCCGGGGGTCGAAGCCGGCTTCCTTGACCAGCAGGAACTCGTTGACCGACAGGTCACTGGTGAAGAACGGCCGCTCCTGGCCCCGGCCCTCCAGCTCCTGCAGGCGGTGCAGGGCGTCGGCGGGGACCTGGACGGAGGCCACCTCGGGCGGCTCCGGGCCGGTCATTCGAGCATCCTGCCGAGCGCTGCGCGCACGTCCGCGCTGCGGGTGGACTCCGCCTCGACGGCGGCGACCAGCCGGTCGAGCCACTCGTCGGCGGCGAGCTCTGCGGTGCGGAGGGTGATGCCCCGAACGGCGTGGGCTTCGGAGAAAGACGCCCCTGCCCGGCTGCGGGACGCTTCGAGGCGGGTCCCGCCGGCGTCGACCACGATCTTGACCACTCGCCGGCTCCGGCGCCGCAACCCACCCTCGCGGGTCACCTGCGCCCGGCCGCCGAGGATCCGCTCGAGCTTCCCCCCGAGCGCCTCGAAGAGCGCGTCGGTGTCGCCGGTGTCGATCCGCAGCGACGCCGCCGCCAGGTCGAGGTCCCAGGACCCCACCGGCGCGGGGGGCGCGATCGACCCCGGCTGGGGGACGCGCACGGGCAGCTCGGCACCCGGGGCCCGCGCCGCCAGGTCGTCCCGTTCCGCCCCGGCAGGGGGCTCCGGGAGCGCGCCGGGGTCCACGGCCGGCGCCGGCGGATCGCCCCGGGCCGGCTCGGCGGTCCTCCCCCGAGCCTCCGGCTGTCCTGGATTGCTCACCCCGGCCAGCGTACCGGTACGGTTCGGGGGTGACCGACGGGGAGCTGATGGCCGTCGCCCTGGCCGAGGCCCGGGCGGCCGGCGGGCACGGCGACGTCCCCATCGGGGCGGTAGTGGCCCGCGGCGGCCGGGTGGTCGGAGCCGCCGGCAACGAGCGGGAGCTGACCGGTGACCCCACCGCCCACGCCGAGATCCTCGCGCTGCGCCGGGCGGCGGAGGCGCTCGGCACCTGGCGGCTCACCGGGTGCAGCCTGTACGCCACCTTGGAGCCGTGCCCGATGTGCGCCGGCGCCCTGGTGGCCTCCCGGGTGGACCGGGTGGTCTTCGCGGCCTTCGACCCCAAGGCCGGCGCGTGCGGGTCGCTCTACAACCTCTGCGTCGACCCCCGGCTCAACCACGAGCTGGAGGTCGCCTCGGGCGTGGCCGGCGACGAGGCGGGCGAGCTGCTGCGGTCCTGGTTCGCCGGCCGGCGCCCGGTGCCGTAGGGCCACGTCGTCGGGGGGCGCGCGGCCGCCCTCAGCGCCGGGCCACCACACCGGCCGACGCGCGGCGGCGACCCGACCCGGCGTCAGCGCCCCTCGTCGGGCCGCCCGGGGCCGGTAGCGCCGGCAGAGGCGAGGGAAAGGCGCACCACCACCCGGGCACCTCCCCCGCCGGCTTCCTCGACCCGGGCGCTACCGCCGTGCTCGGCGGCGACCGAGGCGACGATCGCCAGGCCGAGGCCGCTGCCCCCGCTGTCGCGGGTCCGGGCCGGGTCCCCCCGGTAGAAGCGCTCGAAGACCCTCTCGCGTTCTTCGGGGGGGATCCCGGGACCGTGGTCGGAGACCGACAGCTCCACCTGCGCAGCGCACCTCCGCACGGCGAGGTCGAGCGTCTCGCCGGCTGGGCTGTACTTGGCGGCGTTGTCCACCAGGTTGATGACGACCCGCACCAGGGAGTCGGGGTCGCCCCGGACCTCGGCCGGCTCCACGGTGACCCGCAGCGGGTGGTCGCCGGCGAGGGTCGCCAGCCGGCCGTGCTCGGCGGACACCAGCGCGCCCAGGTCGACCGTCCGGAAGGTGCTCGCCGGCACGCCCCCCTCCATGCGGGAGAGGACCAGCAGGTCGTCGACCAGTCGCGCCGTGCGCGCCGCCTGGGTGTCCAAGTGCCCGAGCAGCTCGGACCTCTCGGCCTCGTCGGAGGCGGCTCCGAGGCGCAGGACCTGGGCCGCACCGCGGATCCCGGTCACCGGGGTCCGCAGCTCGTGGGAGGCGTCGGCGAGGAGGCGGCGCATCGAACGCTCGGAGGCCTGCACCGCCTCGAGGGCGGCATCCCGCTCGGCCAGGCTCGACCCGAGGCGGTCGACCATGCGGTTGAAGGCGGTCCCGAGGCGCCGGAGCTCCCCCGGGCCGCCTTCGGTCCCCACCCTCCGGTCGAGGTCGCCGGCGGCGATGCGGTCGGCGGTCGCCGCCACCGCGGTGAGCGGGGCCAGCGCCGAGCGCAGCAGCGGCCAGCCGGCGACGGCGGCGAGGAGCAGGGCGACCACCCCTCCGGCGACGGTCAGTGCCACGACCGCCCGGATGGCCGCGTCCGCTCCGGCGAGATCGCCGACGAGCACCGCCCGGTCCCTGCCGAGCGACTCGGCGATGGCCAGGAGGTGGGCGCGCTCGGCGTGGAGGGTCACGTACCCCCTGCCCCCGCGGCGCTCCAGGGCGGCGACGGCCGCCGGCGGCACCGCGAACCTCCCGGCCGAGCCGGTCGGCAGAGCCCCGGAGCAGGCGAGCAGCCTGCCGGAGGAGTCAACCACTGCGGTTGCCACACCGCGTTGGGCGAGGACCCCGACCAGGTCGGTGGCGGCTCCCGGTCCGAGGGTGGGCCCGGGGCCGGCCCGACCCGGGGCGGG
>JAJZWW010000337.1 GCA_021846485.1 Actinomycetes bacterium | reverse complement strand
CCGACTCTCGCCGTCGGGGACGTCCTGGCCGCTCGGGGTCACGCCCGCGTGAGTAGGCAGACCTCAAAAGTGCGAAACTCCACTCGTCGCCCTGGGCGAGCACCCACGCCAGGGCCACCTGACCGGGAGTGGCGCCTCGGCGCCCGGCGAGGTCCTCGACTGCGGCAACGAGGGCGACGTTGCGCTTCATGTTGCCGTCGGCGAAGCGGGGAAAGCGCTGGCGCCGGGCGTCCCCCTCCGGCAGGTCCTCCGGCCGCCTGTACGCACCGGTGAGGATCCCCCGCTCGAGCGGGCTGTAGGCCACCAGGCCGATCCGCAGCTCCCGCAGCGTTGGCAGGATCTCTGCCTCCACGTCCCGGCTGAACAGGCTGTACTCGCTCTGCAGCGCGGTGATCGGGTGTTACGCGTGCGCCCGGCGGATCGTCGATGCCGACGCCTCCGAGAGGCCCAGGTGGCGCACCTTGCCCGCCGCGACCAGCTCGGCCATCGCCCCGACGGTCTCCTCGATCGGCACCGACGGGTCGACGCGGTGCTGGTAGTACAAGTCGATCACCTCGACGCCGAGGCGCTGCAGGGAAGCCTCGCAGGCGCTCCTCACGTACTCCGGACGGCCGTTGATCCCCACCCAGCTGCCGTCGGGTAGGCGCTCGTTGCCGAACTTGGTGGCGAGCACCACCTCGTCGCGCCGGCCGGCGACGGCCCTCCCGACCAGCTGCTCGTTGGTGAACGGCCCGTACATGTCGGCGGTGTCGAGCAGCGAGCAGCCGAGGTCGAGCGCCCGGTGGATGGTGGCGATCGACTCGGCGTCGTCGCCGGGTCCGTAGAACTCCGACATGCCCATGCAACCGAGCCCGATGGCCGGCACTGCGAGCGATCCCAGGTGTCGTGTCTGCACGACCGGCACGCTACCCCGGGGGTGTCGATCGGCCAGGGGCGGCCTCCCCGGGCCCTGGCCACCCCGAGCCCTGGGGCGCTAGAGTGCGAGCTTCGCCCCGGTCCTCGGCGTGAAGCCTGCCCGCCCATCCGGAGGAGCCATGAGCCGCACCAGGAGCACCCCGAACCGCCGAACGACCGTCACCTCCGCCACCAGGACTCCTGGAGCAGGCCGTCTGTCACCTACCCCCCCGCGGGCGTGACCGCGCTCCGGCTGGGAGACGCCGAGCTGCGTGACCTGCTCGACGAGAGCGCCGGTCAGCTGCTCGAACGCCACCTCGACCGCTCCAAGGAGTGGTTTCCCCACGAGCTTGTCCCCTGGGAGCTCGGGCGTCGCTGTAGCGGCGGCGAAACCCCCCCTCCTGCCGGCGACCCACTCCCGGCGGGCGTGCTCTCCGCCCTGTTCGTCAACCTCCTCACCGAGGACAACCTCCCGCACTACTTCGCGGCGCTGGCCGACACCTTCCGGTCCGCGAGCGCGCTCGGCGAGTGGAGCCGCCGCTGGGCAGCCGAGGAGCAGCGGCACGCAACGGTGCTGCGCGACTGGATCTGTGTCACCCGCCACCTCGACCTGGTCCGCCTCGAGCGGGCCCGGATGAAGCAGCTGAGCTCGGGGTTCGACCCGGGCGTCCGCGCCCACGGCCTCGTCGACGGGGTCGTCTACCTCGCCCTCCAGGAGCTCGCCACCCGCATCTCCCACTGGAACACCGGCCGCCTCCTCGACCCCTGCGGCGCGGCGGTCATGAAGCGGGTCGCGGCCGACGAGAACCGTCACTACCTGTTCTACCGGGACCTGGTCAGCGTCGCCCTGGAGATCGACTCCTCGGCGACCGTCGAGGCGCTCGACCGCCAGCTCACTCGCTTCGAGATGCCCGGCACGCTGATCGAGGACTTCTCCCGCCACGCCAGGGCCATCGCCGACGCCGGGATCTACGACCTGCGCATCCACCACGACCAGGTGGTCAGCCCCTTGGTGATCGGCCACTGGCGCCTCCCCGAGCTCGACGGGCTCGACGCCCCCGCCGAGCGCGCCCGGGACCATCTCCTCTCCCATCTCGAGCGGCTCCGCCGGGTGGTCGCCCGCATGCCGCCATCCTCCGACCTCGGCGGCCCCGGCCCCGCCGGGCAGGGGCCGGCGGACCACTCCGGCTGAGCGCCCCGGGCCGGAGACAGATCCCACGCCACCGAGCCACCCAACCACTGGAGGCGCTGGAGAAGTAGGGCCAACCCACCGACTCGGGGTCCAACTGTGAGCGGAAATGGGTCAATGACATATTCTGAGCGCTCACGGTTCCCCGCCGGCCCCGGCCATCAGCGCCGATCGTTAGGGTTGTCGCTCGTGTCCAAGGTCTTGAGCTCGCTCCCGGTCGGCGAACGTGTCGGCATCGCCTTCTCCGGCGGGCTGGACACCTCGGTGGCGGTCGCCTGGATGCGCCACCACGGCGCGGTCCCCTACGCTTACACCGCTGACCTCGGCCAGTACGACGAGCCGGACGTCGCCTCGGTGCCGGCCAGGGCCCTCGAGTACGGCGCGCAGCGCTCCCGGCTAGTCGACTGCCGGCGGCCGATGGTCGACGAGGGGCTGGCCGCGATTGCCTGCGGCGCCTTCCACATCCGCTCGGCCGGCAAGGTCTATTTCAACACCACCCCGCTCGGCCGGGCGGTGGCGGGAACCCTGCTCGTTCGGGCCATGCAGGAGGACGGGGTCTCCATCTGGGGAGACGGCTCGACGTTCAAGGGCAACGACATCGAGCGCTTCTACCGCTACGGGTTGCTCGCCAACCCCCAGCTGCGCATCTACAAGCCCTGGCTCGACACCGCCTTCGTCTCGGAGCTCGGCGGGCGCGAGGAGATGTCCGCGTGGCTCGCGGCCCGCGGCCTCCCCTACCGAGACAGCCCGGAGAAGGCGTACTCCACCGACGCGAACATCCTCGGGGCCACCCACGAGGCCAAGCGCCTCGAGAGCCTCGACGCGTCGGTGGAGATCGTGGAGCCGATCATGGGCGTGGCCCACTGGCGCCCGGAGGTGGCCGTCGGCACCGAGGACGTCACGGTCGGCTTCGACCGGGGCCTGCCGGTGTCGCTCGACGGGCAGGCGCACGAGGACCCGGTCACCCTGTTCGGGGAGGCCAACGCGATCGGTGGCCGCCACGGACTCGGGATGTCTGACCAGATCGAGAACCGGATCATCGAGGCCAAGTCCCGGGGGATCTACGAGGCACCGGGCATGGCGTTGTTGCACGTGGCCTACGAGCGGCTGGTCAACGCCATCCACAACGAGGACACGATCACCGCGTACCACGGCGAGGGCCGGCGCCTCGGCCGCCTGCTCTACGAGGGTCGGTGGTTCGACCCGCAGGCGATGATGATCCGCGAGTCGCTGCTGCGATGGGTGGCCTCGGCGGTCACCGGGGAGGTCACCATCCGGCTCCGCCGGGGCGACGACTACAGCATCCTGCGCACCGCCGGCCCCGGTCTGTCGTACCACCCCGAGAGGCTGTCGATGGAGAAGGTCGAGGACGCCGCCTTCGGGCCCGCCGACCGCATCGGCCAGCTCACCATGCGCAATCTGGACATCGCCGACACCCGCTCGAAGCTCGAGCTGTACGCCCGGATGGGGACCCTCGGCGCGGGCGAGTCGCATCTCGTCGGGGAGCTCTCCCCCGGGGGGGCCGAGCCGATCGCCGCCAACCCGCAGGCGGGTCCCGGGGAGGGCACGGTCCTCGACCAGGCGGCCATCGACAGCGGCGTGGACTGACCCGCTGCCACCCGCGCCGCCGGCGCCCACGCCCCCCGCCGGCGCCCACCACCACGCCCCCCCGCCGGGAGGTCGCCGGAACCGGCCCCCGGTGGCAGGAGCTCTCGATCCGGCGACAGAATGGGGCGATGGACCAACTGGAGCTCTCCGACTCGGTGGTCGTGGCCGGCACCCCCGAGGCGATCTACGAGATGGTGGCCGACGTGACCCGGATGGGCGAGTGGAGCCCGATCTGCAAGGAGTGCTGGTGGGAGGACCCGGACGGCGGTCCCCGGGTCGGCGCCCGCTTCCACGGCCGCAACGAGACCCCCGACCGCACTTGGGAGACGGTCTCGACGATCGTCGCTGCAGAGCCCGGCCGGAAGATCGCCTGGGTGGTCAACACCAACTGGGTGCGTTGGAGCTACCGCTTTGAGCTGGCGGACGAGGGGGCCACGAAGGTC
>JAJZWW010000336.1 GCA_021846485.1 Actinomycetes bacterium | reverse complement strand
CCAGGTCGGGCTCGGGGAAGTACCGGTAGTCGTAGGCCTCCTCCTTGGAGCGCATCGACGACGTGGCGCTCTCCGCCTCGTCCCAGTGGCGGGTCTCCTGGGCGACGGTCCCGCCCCCTTCGAGCACCCGCACCTGGCGGGCCGCCTCGTGGTCGATCGCCCGGCCGAGCGAGCGCAGCGAGTTCATGTTCTTTATCTCGCAGCGCGTGCCGAAGGCGCCGGCGCCGGCGGCCCGGACCGACACGTTGGCGTCGACGCGCAGCGAGCCCTCCTCCATCTTGCCGTCCGAGGCCCCGACGGCGACGAGGACGCCCCGCAGCTCCTCCACGTAGGCCCGGGCCTCCTCGGCGCTGCGCAGGTCCGGGCGGCTGACGATCTCCACCAGCGGCACCCCGGCGCGGTTGTAGTCGACCAGGCTGCGGTCGGCGTCCCGGATGCGCCCGCCCCCGCCGAGGTGGGTGGACTTGCCGGTGTCCTCCTCCAGGTGGGCCCGCTCGACGCCGACCCGCTTGCCCCCCGGCAGCTCCAGCCAGCCGTCGACGTCGATGGGGGCGTCGTACTGGCTGATCTGGTAGTCCTTGGGCATGTCGGGATAGAAGTAGTTCTTGCGGTGGAAGATCGACGGCTGCACCCGGCAGTGCAGGGCGATGCCGATGCGCGCGGCGAGCTCGACCGCCCGGGCGTTGAGCACCGGCAGCGAGCCGGGCAGGCCGAGGCAGACAGGGCAGACGTTGGTGTTGGGCTCCTCGCCGAAGCGGTTGGGGCACGAGCAGAACAACTTGGTCTCGGTGTGCAGCTCGACGTGCACCTCGAGGCCGACGACGGTCTCCCAGGCGGCGACGCTCACCGGGAGACCCCCGGGGCGGCCGCCTCGAGCGCGGCGGCGACCTGGAACACGACAGTCTCGCCGAGGGCCGGGCCGAGGACCTGCACGCCGAGGGGCAGGCCGGCGTCGTCGGTGCCGAAGGGGACGCTCACCGCCGGGTGGCCGGCGAGGTTGGAGGGGATGGTGCACACGTCGTTGGCGTACATGAGCAGCGGGTCGGAGGTCTTGGAGCCGAGGGGAAAGGCGCCCCCGGGCGCGGTGGGCGCCAGCAGGGCGTCGAAGCGCTGGTAGGCGGCCTCGAAGTCGCGCGCAATGAGCGTGCGCACCCTCTGGGCCTTGCCGTAGTACGCGTCGTAGTAACCGGCAGACAGCGCGTAGGTCCCGAGCATGATGCGCCGCTTGACCTCCGCGCCGAAGCCCTCGGAGCGGGTGCGCAGGTACATCTCGGTGATGTCGGCGCCGTCGACCCGGCGTCCGTAGCGCACCCCGTCGTAGCGGGCGAGGTTGGAGGAGGCCTCCGCCGGGGCGATCAGGTAGTAGGCGGAGAGGCCGTAGACGGCCGCTGGGACCGACACCTCCTCCACCTTCGCCCCCGCCCCGGCGAGGGCGTCGGCCGCCTCGCGGGTGCGGGCGGCGGAGCGGGGGTCGAGCCCCTCGGCGGAAGCCAGCTCGCTCACCAGCCCGACCGCCAGCCCCTCGACCCCCCGGCCGAGCGCCTCGGAGGCTCGGGGCGCTGCGCCGGCAAGAGAGGTGGAGTCCGCCGGGTCGTGGCCGGAGACGACGTCGAGGAGCAGCGCCGCGTCGGCGACGGTCGTGGCGAACGGGCCGATCTGGTCCAGCGAGCTGGCGAAGGCGATCAGCCCGTAGCGGCTGACCAACCCGTAGGTCGGCTTGGCTCCGACCACCCCGCAGAGCGCGGCGGGCTGGCGCACCGAGCCGCCGGTGTCCGAGCCGAGGGCGAGCAGGGCGAACCCGGCGGCCACCGCCGCCGCGCTCCCGCCCGAGGAGCCCCCCGGGACCCGGCTCGGGTCGACCGGGTTGCGGGTCGGGCCGAACGCGGAGCTCTCCGTGGACGAGCCCATCGCGAACTCGTCGAGGTTGGTCTTGCCGACGATCAATGCCCCGGCGGCGGCCAGCCGGCGCACCACGGTGGCGTCGTAGGGGGGGAGCCACCCCTCCAGGATCCGTGACCCGCAGGTGGTCGCCACCCCCCGGGTGCACAGGTTGTCCTTGAGGGCCACGGGAACCCCGGCGAGCGGCCCAGGGTCGATGCCGGCGGCCACCGCCTCGTCGACCCGCCCGGCCGCCTCCCGGGCGGCGCCGGCGGTGAGGTTGAGGAAGGCGTGCAGCTCGCCGTCTCGCTCCTCGACGCGCGCGAGGTGCTCGTCGAGCACCTCCCGGGCGGAGCGCTCGCCGCCGCGCACGGCGGCTGCCGCGGCGAGGGCGGGGCCGTTCACGGGGCCTCCCCGAGGATGCGGGGCACCGCGAACCTCTCGCCCTCGACGGCCGGGGCAGCGGCGAGGACCTCGGCCCGGTCGAGGCCGGGGCGGGCGACATCCTCCCGCAGCACGTTGCGCAGGGGCAGCGGGTGGGCGGTCGGCTCCACCCCGTCCAGCTCGAGCGCCTCGATGTCCCTCGCGTGCTCCAGCACCGCGGCCAGCTGGCCAGTGTAGAGCTCCAGCTCCTCGGCAGTGAGGGCCAGCCGGGCAAGGCGGGCCACCAGGGCCACATCGGCAGGGGTGATGCGTTCGGCCATCCCCCCCATCGTAGGGGGGTGCGCGGGGCCACCCCGACGGGCCCCTTCCCGCAGCCACTACGGTCGCTGCCGCAGACGACGACCGGAGCGGGGTGCGCGTGGCCTTTCCCTTCCTGAGCGACGAGTGGATCGACGAGGCCCAGCGCATCCGCGCCGAGTACGCCGGCCGGGCCCCCGGAGCCCAAGTGGCGCTGCGAGCCAACGTCGTGGTGACCGCCGTCCTCGGCGAGCCCGACCGGGTGGAAGGTTACCTCGACACCAGTGGAGGCGGGCTGGACCTGGGGCTCGGCTCGCTCCCCGACCCCGACGTCACGGTCACCCTCGAGCACTCCACCGCCCGCTCCCTGCTCGTCGAAGGCGACGTCCAGGCCGCGATGGCCGCCTTCCTCGGCGGGCGGATCCGGGTCGACGGCGACCTGACCCGGCTGCTCACCATCCAGGCCGGCGCAGCGCCGGTCGACCCGGTGGTCGGGGAAGTCTTCACCCGCCTCCGGGAGATCACCGCGTAGCTACCCCCCACCCGGTCCTGCGAGCCGCCGGGGGCTGGCGAGGGGCGGCGGCACCGGCATCGGTGCAGGCGGCTACGCCAACCCCCAGGTGGGGACAGCCAGGTGGTCAGCCGGTGACGAGCTGGACGGGTGTGCCGAGGCGCACGGCCGTACCGATCCCCGGGTCGGTACCGCTCACCGTCGCTGCCGGGTTGCCGGTCACCCCGCTCACCGCCAGGCCCAGGCCCTGCAGCTCGGCGGTGGCCGCGGCCACGTCCTCGCCCGCGAGGTTGCCCGGGATGGTGACCAGCTGCGGCCCCCGCGAGATCTCGACGGTCACCGTGGCACCCCAGCGCGCGGTGGCGTGCGGCGCCGGCGAGGTGTAGACGACCTCGCCGGCGGCGACGGTGTCGCTGTACACCTTCTCCTCGACCGGGTGCAGGTGGTCAGCGGCGAGGGCCGCCGACGCCCTCGCCCAGCTGGAGTCCTGCGGCCAGCGCAGCAGCGGGACGGTGACCGGGGGCTTGCCCGAGGAGACCACCAGGCCCACCGGCGTGCGCGGCGCAACCCGTCCCGCCGAGGGGCTGGTGGAGATGACCTCGCCGGCGGGCACGCTGAGGCTGGTGTGGTGGGTGACCGTCCCGACGGTCAGGCCTCCGGCCCGCAGGAGCTTCTCGGCCGGCTGGAGGCCCAGGTCGTCCACGGGCGGGACGGGCACCGGTTGGGGACCGCGCGAGACGGTCACCGCGACCGTCGCCCCCCGCCTCAGGCGTCCCCCGGCGGGCACCTGGCTGATCACCGAGCCGGCGGGCAGCGCGGCGTCGTAGGCCCGGCCGGCTATCGCCAGGCGCAGGTGGCGGGCGGCGAGCTCGGCACGGGCCCGGGCGATCGTGTCGATCCTCAGGGCGGGCACAGCCTCGGTCGGCGGCTCGCGGGTCAGCGCCCACGCGCCCGCCCCGGCGGCCGCGAGCACGACCAGCCCGGCGAGGCCGGCACCCAGCCAGGCCCGCCGGTGTCGATGCGACGGCCCGGCCTCGGGCCCGGGCGGGTCGTCCCCGGCCCGC
>JAJZWW010000335.1 GCA_021846485.1 Actinomycetes bacterium | reverse complement strand
GAGCGCTGGGTGGTGCTCGGCCCCAACGGGTCGGGTAAGACCACCTTGTTGGAGCTCGCCTCCGGCTACCTGCACCCGACCCGGGGGAGCGTCGAGGTCCTCGGCGCGCGCCTGGGGCGGACCGACGTGCGCTCCCTGAGGCCCCGCGTCGGGATGGTGAGCTCGGCGGTGGCCAAGATGCTCCAACCCGGCCTCACTGGGACAGAGGTGGTGATGAGCGCCTCTCACGGGGCCCTGGAGCCGTGGTGGCACCGCTACGACGAGGGCGACCGGGCCAGGGCCCGAGCCCTGCTCGAGGCGGCCGGGTTCGGCCACACTGCCGACCGGCCCTTCGGGGTCCTCTCCGAGGGGGAGCGCCAGCAGGTCCTCCTCGCCCGCACGCTCATGGCCCGGCCCGAGCTGCTCCTGCTCGACGAGCCCGCGGCGGGCCTCGACCTGGCCGGGCGGGAACGCCTCGTCGCCCGGCTGGCCGCGCTCGCCGCGGACCGCTCCGCCCCGCCGGTGGTCGCGGTGACCCACCATGTCGAGGAGATCCCCTCGGGCTTCGGCCACGCGCTGCTCCTGCGCGGCGGGGAGGTGGTGGTCGCCGGGCCGATCGCCGACACGCTCCAGGCGGAGACGCTCAGCGTCGCCTTCGGGATGGACCTGGCCCTCGACCGCTCCGACGGGCGCTGGAGCTGCCGGGCCCTGACCGGCTCCGCTGGAGCCGAGCGAGCGAGCGGCGGTCAGCCGAGCTGAGCGTGCAGGAACCCGACGGTGCGCTCCCAGGCGAACCGGGCCGCCTCGGGATCGTACGTGCCGAGGAGGTTCTCGTCGTTCATGAAGGCGTGGCCCGCAGGGTAGAAGTGCAGCTCCGGCTGGCGGCCGGTGGCCGAGGCGATCGCCTGGAACTGCGCGTCCACTGCCGCCGGCGGGACGAAGTCGTCCTTCTCGCCGTAGTGGCCCTGCACCCGGGCGGTCAGGGTGGACCAGTCCGGCTCGGTCTGCAGCACCCCGTAGAACGGGACCGCGGCGGCGAGGCGGTCGCCGACCTGCGCGGCCAGGGACAGCACGAACCCGCCCCCCATGCAGAAGCCGACGGCTCCGACCCGCCCGCCGGTCACCGCGTCGTGGCCGTGGAGGTAGTCGAGTGCTCCTTGCAGGTC
This sequence comes from Actinomycetes bacterium, assembly GCA_021846485.1. Taxonomy (GTDB): domain Bacteria; phylum Actinomycetota; class Acidimicrobiia; order Acidimicrobiales; family Palsa-688; genus JAKAQB01. The sequence continues at coordinate 2,999 of JAJZWW010000335.1, read as the reverse complement.
GCGGCTCGCCTGCTCGACGGGCAGCTCCTGCATGAGCCGTCCGGCCTCGGCGGCGTCGTGGGTGGTGCGCCCCCCGTACAGGTCGGGAGCGAGGGCGACGAACCCCTCCCGGGCGAAGCGGTCGACCATCCCGGCGATGTGGTCGGTGAGTCCCCACCACTCCTGGATGACCACCAGCCCGGGGCCGTGGCCCCCGGAGGGCAGGGCGAGGTATCCGTGGGCCTCCCCCCCGTTGCTCGGGAAGGTGACGTTCTGCAGGGAGCTGTCGGGCACACCCCGACGCTACCCGCAGGTGGGCGTCAGCGCCTCACAGGGCGCCGAGGCGCTCCTCGACCTCGGCGACCGGGTAGAGGTGGCGGGAGAGGGTCTCGGTCAGCCAGGCCTCGATCGCCGAGCGTTGCTCCCCCTCGGCGAACTGGGCCCAGATGTCGAGGAGGCGGTCCTGGACCTCGCTCGCGGGCACGGACGTCTGCCCGGAGAGCTCGGCGCGCCACGTTGCCAGGATAGGAGCGGCCCCGTCGATGGTGTCGTGAGCGTCGGTCATCACCATACAGCTTACGGCCTGGCCACGGCTAACCCTTGACACTCCGCCCGGCGGGGTCGACACGGTGGACGTGTGGGGGGAGCACATCAGTCAGATCCAGACGCCGGCTTCGCTCCGAGCCACCCGAGCCCAGCCCCGACGAGTGGGGCCCTTGCGAGTACCTCGGCGACCGGGAGCTGCCGCTCTCCGAAGGCGAGCACGCCGAAGAGGCGATGCACTGGCGGGCGGCCCGCCACGGCCGCCCGGAGGACTGGCAGTCACGCCCCGCGCCGCCTGCGGGATAGGAAGCGCACCAGCGGGTCGTACTTCACGTCCACGACCCGCTCCTTCATGGGGATGATCCCGTTGTCGGTGATCTTGATCCCCTCCGGGCACACCTCGGTGCAGCACTTGGTGATGTTGCACATGCCGAGGCCGCGTTCTTCTTGGACCAGGCGCTTGCGGTCCCGGGCGTCGTTGGGGTGCATGTCCAGCTCGGCGTAGCGGATGAAAAAGCGCGGGCCGGAGAACGCCGGCTTGTTGTCCTCGTGGTCCCGGATCACATGGCAGACGTCCTGGCAGATCCAGCACTCGATGCACTTGCGGAACTCCTGGGAGCGCTCGACGTCGACCTGGGCCATCCTGAACGGCGCGACCGGCTGCTCGGCGGTCGGCTCGAACGCCGGGACCAGCTCGGCCTTGCGGTAGTTGAACGACACGTCGGTCACCAGGTCGCGGACCACCGGGAAGGTCCGCAGCGGGGTGAGCACGATCGCCTCGTCGCGGGGAAAGGTGGACAGCCGGGCCAGGCACATGAGGCGCGGGCGGCCGTTGACCTCCGCCGAGCACGAGCCGCACTTGCCCGCCTTGCAGTTCCAGCGCACCGCCATGTCCCCCGCCAGGTTGGCCTGGACCCGGTGGACGGCGTCGAGGACCACCTCGCCGTCCTCGGCCGGCACGGTGTAGTCGACGAAGTCGCCGCCCGAGGCGTCCCCCCGCCAGATCCGCAGCGTCAGGTCGTAGCTCAATGGTCGTCCTCCAGCAGGGCGGCTAGCTCGGGGGGCGGCTCGGGCAGGTCCTGGTGGTAGATGCGCAGCGCGCCGCCGCCGCCCAGCTCGACGACCACGTTGCGCTTGCCCCAGAAGTCGTGATCGGTCATCGGGTAGTCGTCTCGGGTGTGGCCGCCGCGGCTCTCCTTGCGCTCCAGGGCGGCGAGGGCGACCGCCTCGGAGACGACCAGCATGTTGCGCAGGTCGAGCGCCAGGTTCCACCCCGGGTTGTACTGGCGGTTTCCCTCCACCGACAGCGACTTGCAGCGCTCCGACAGCTCGTGGATCGCCTTCAGCGCGAGCTGCATCTCGTGCTCCCGGCGGATGATGCCCACCAGGTCCTGCATCGCCTCCTGCAGCTCGTGGTGGATCGCATAGGGGTTCTCGCCGCCCTCGGTGTCGAAGGGGGCGAGCGCGCCGCGCGCCGCGGCTGCCACGTCGGCCTCCCCGACCACCGGGCGGGCCCCGCCGAGGCCGGCCGCGTGGGCGGCGGCCGCCTCTCCCGCCCGCTTGCCGAACACCAGGAGGTCCCCGAGCGAGTTGCCCCCCAGGCGGTTGGCGCCGTGCATGCCCCCGGCGACCTCGCCGGCGGCGTAGAGCCCCGGGACCCGGGAGGCCCCGGTGTCCGGGTCGACCTCCACCCCGCCCATCACGTAGTGGCAGGTGGGCCCGATCTCCATCGCCTCGGCGGTGATGTCCACCTCGGCCAGCTCCCGGAACTGGTGGTACATCGAGGGGAGGCGCTTTTTGATGTACTCGGCGCTGCGGCGGCTGGCGATGTCGAGGAACACCCCCCCGTGGGGGGACCCGCGCCCCTCCTTGATCTCGTTGTTGATCGCCCTGGCGACCTCGTCGCGGGGAAGCAGCTCGGGGGGCCGGCGGTTGTTGCGCTTGTCCGCGTACCAGCGGTCGGCCTCGGCCTCGGTGTCGGCGGTCTCCGCCTTGAAGAACTCAGGGATGTAGTCGAACATGAAGCGCCGACCCTCGGAGTTGCGCAGCACCCCCCCGTCGCCGCGGACTGACTCGGTGACGAGGATCCCCCGTACCGACGGCGGCCAGACCATGCCGGTCGGGTGGAACTGCACGAACTCCATGTTGAGCAGGCTCGCCCCGGCGCGCAGGGCGAGGGCGTGGCCGTCGCCGGTGTACTCCCAGGAGTTGGAGGTCACCTTCCAGGACTTGCCGATGCCGCCGGTGGCGAGCACCACCGCGGGGGCCTCGAAGACGACGAAGCGCCCGGACTCCCGCCAGTAGGCGAACGCCCCGGACAGCGCGTCGCCGTCCCTCAGCAGGTCGGTGACCGTGCACTCCATGAACACGTCGATGCCGAGGGCCACGGTGCGCTGCTGCAGGGTGCGGATCAGCTCCAGGCCGGTGCGGTCGCCGACGTGGGCCAGGCGGGCATAGCGGTGCCCGCCGAAGTCGCG
>JAJZWW010000334.1 GCA_021846485.1 Actinomycetes bacterium | reverse complement strand
GTCGATGCCGAAAGCGGAGAGGATCTGCGGGGTGGCGACGTAGACCGGGCCGCTGAAGTTCTGCCCGGAGGCGGCGTGCAGGAGGGTGGCGCTGGTCGAGAGCAGCTCGATGACGTGGTGGGCGCCGATGTCGCCGCCGATGGTGTCCGCCGCGGTCGCCATCTTGTGGAGCTGCGCGGCCGACGGTGTGGTGGGGAGGGGAATGCCCGGCCCGATGGTGCCGGCCGAGCCGTTCGGGGTGTAGATGACGAGCTGGTTCGACGTGAGGTTCGGCCCGGCGTAGTCGAGCACGTCGGCGTAGCGGGCCGCTGCGACCAGCGAGACGATCATGGCGATGAGGATGCCGAGGCTGATCGCAGCCAGGGCGGCGCCCGAACGAGCTCGATAGCGGGAGAGGTCCCGCAACGCCAGTCGCGCCGCGATGGGCACCCTCCCGGCGAGGCGGGCCATTACGGCCAGGAAGAACGGCGAGACCAAGATGAGCCCGGCGACGAGCAGGATCAGGCCGGCCACGAGTCCCTCTCCGCCGCCCGATCCGTTGCCGCCCGCGGCTCCCGAGTAGCCGAGGATCACGAAGGCCAGCCCGAGGCAGATGATCCCGGGGATGGCGGAGCGGTGGACCCCACCGGGCGTCGGGGGTCGGCCCGAGAGGGCGTCCATGACCGGGACCCTGGTAATGGCTCGGGCCGGTCGGCGTGCGGCGAGGTAGGTGGCGGCGATGGCGAGGACCATCGCCGCGGCCACGACGGGCCAGGACAGCGCGAAGGGGGCGATCAGGTGATGCGAGCTCTGTTCGAGGCGGGGGCGGTAGGCAAGCCATAGGCCGATACCCAAGACCGCGCCCAGGACGGCCCCGACGACACCGACGAAGGCGCCGTTGGCCCGCACGACCAGGCTGACGTTTTCGTCGGTCGCGCCGAGCGACGCCAGCATCCCGAGCGAGCGGAGCCGGCGCTGGGCGAGCACGGTGAACCCGCCCACCGCGACCAGGGCGATGAGGATCATGCCCATGGTGAGCCCGGCGAGCGAGATCGTCTCGGCGTTGAACGCGCTCGATTTCGACGCCGCCGCGGCGGTCTGGACGTTGGCCGGCAGGGGCCTTGGGCTGTGGGCGTCGAAGAACACGGTCACTACGTCGGGCGCCGTGACCTGGCCGGGCACGACCAGGGCGAACTCGTCGAGGAGGCTCTGGGGGTTCTCCACGATGCCCGCCAGCCGCCGAGTGGTGCCCTCGTGGTCCCAGACATCGCCGAGCGATAGGTGTAACTCGGCGGCCACGGTCTTGGTCATCGCCACCTCATCCGGGTTCGCCGGATAGCGGCCGCTCACCAAGGAGAGCATCGGAGCGGTGAAGCGGCCGTGGGGGTCCTGGGCTCGGAGCTGGAAGGTGTTGACCAAGCCGGGGATACGAACGGTCTCGTCTTCCACGACTTGGATCGGCCCGTCGTGGGCGTTGAGCGAGGTGATCTCCTTCGCTTCTTGGGGGCTCGCGCCCTGGAAGATCGCCAGGTCCTGGGCCGTGCCGAAGCCGAAGTGGGACGGCGCCGGGCTGTTGGCAGCGACGGCCGAGGCGACGATGGTGGCACCCACGGCCACGACGACCAGCGCCAAGATGAGGAGCTGCTGGCGCCATTCCCGCACCAACAGCCGCCACGCCCAGCGGATGACGGCCCGGCGGGCGGGACTGCCGCCGTCGTCGGGCAGCAGCTCGGCAACGGGCCTATCGACGGTGGTGGTCATGGCTGGTCGTGGTGCCCGATGACGGTCTCCTCGGCACCTCGCGGCGGGTTCGTCTCCTCGACGATGCGCCCATCGGCAAGCACGACCACCCGGTCCGCCCACGACGCCAGCGCGGCGTCGTGGGTGACGACAACCGCACCCACCCCTCTTCGGCACGCGGCGACGATCATCTCCATGACCGCCTTCCCATTGGCCGAGTCGAGCGCTCCCGAGGGCTCGTCAGCGAGCAACAGCCGACGCTCGCCCACCACCGCTCGGGCGATCGCCACCCGCTGGCGCTCCCCCCCAGAAAGCTGGTCGGGATAGTGGCGCGCCCGATCGGCCAGACCGAGCCCTTCCAAGGCGGCCATGGCGACACTGTGGGCCCGCTTCGCGCTGCGACCGTCGAGCTCGAGTGGCAGCGCAACGTTCTCCAGCGCCGTCAGACCCGGCAGTAGGTTGAAGTCCTGGAACACGTAGCCGATGCTCCGGCGCCGCAACCGTGCCTTCTCATTCCGCGAGAGCTGCGAGAGCCACTGGCCGGCGATCATGACATCGCCACTGGTCGGCTCTTCGAGACTTCCAGCGATGGTGAGCAACGTCGACTTGCCCGAGCCGCTCCGGCCCATCACCGCGACCAGCGAACCGGCCTCGACCACCAGGTCGACATCGACCAGCGCTTGCACCGCGGACGGCCCGGCGCCGTAGCTCTTGGACACCGCGCGTAGCTCGAGGAGGGTGCCCATTGACGCTCCGGCGCCTGCCGTCGCCACCCGGCGGTTCGTTCTGCCGGCCGGGGTCGCCTCAGCAGGTTGGGGATGGCGGCTCATCGTGACGTGCCCGTGTCGTCGCGGTCGGAGCGCCGGCGACGCTTCAGGCGTATGAGGCCGTACACCACAACGGCGATAACGACGAGAACAATGATGATGAGGCGGGCGTTGAGCCAGGTGACAGCGAGCATGGTCTCCATGGTCGGCATCGGTGGGACCAAAATCGTCAGGCGCAGGTATCGAATGCGCGCCCTTCCCAAGACCGACGCCAGATCGTTCGCAAGGATGACGGCGGCGGGGAGCGACGGACGTCCTACGAGTGGGCGCGTCCACCTGGACGCCGTGAATTCTCGCCCGACGGGGGCACTTCTGGCGAGCCGGGCCGCCTCCAGCGGGCGTCATCCTCCAGCCTGATGCGCGGCGACCCCGTGTTCGGTACGGTCGTTCGGGTGTCCAGTGATTCCACGGCCGAGGAGGAGCCCGGGCGACGGGAGACTCGCCCGACCGAGCGTGCCGCGGCGCCGCTGACGCCCCCGAACAGCGAACGAAGGGCGCGGCCTGCGCCAGGGGCCCCGGCCTCAACAGTGCTCGGACGAAACTGGCCCCTGACCCTGCTGGGCGTCGCGACGGTAGCGCTCGGGTTCTCCATCGCCTCCAAGATCGTGCCGTTGCCACTGGCTGTCCTGGTCATGCTCGCCGCCTACTTTGTCGGATTGCGGCTTCTCAGACCTGTCTCGATCCGTGCGGTCGTGGTGGCGGCCGTCGCCATCGGCGGTGCGCTCGGGTACGCCGGACTGGCCCGAAAGGGCGCGCCGGTGGCCGGGATGGCGATCCAAAGCCTGGTCCCGCTTGTGGCCGCCTGGTTCGTGGGTGATGCGGTCGCGGTCCGGCGCCGCTATCAAGAGGGACTCGCCGAGCAGGCCGAACGTGAGCAGGCGGCGGAGACAGAACGCGCTCGTCAGGAGATCCGAGATCAGCGGGTGCGCGTCGCCCAGGATCTTCACGACGTCGTCGCCCACACCCTGGCCGTGATCACGGTCCAAGCTGGGGTGGGCCGAAGACTCATGGCGAAGCGTCCCGAGGAGGCCTCGAACGCGTTGGAGTCGATCGAAGCGATCGGCCGAACCGCTCAAGAAGAATTGCGCGTCGTGCTCGGGCTACTGCGCGAGGAGGGGGTCAGTACCCCACCGCTGACCCCCGCACCACGACTCGTTGACCTCAAAGAGCTCGCAGAGACCGTTCGGAGCCCCGGCTCTGAGGTCGAGCTTCGGATGTCTGGGGTCGACCGACGGCTATCTCCCGCTCTGGAGCTCTCCCTCTATCGAGTGGTCCAAGAAGCGCTCACCAACGTGATGAAACATGCGCCTGGCGCCGCGGTGACCGTCAAGCTGGCCGTTTCGGACAATCTGGTCCGCGTCGAGATACTTGACGACGGAGGACCCCGCGAAGCGCGGACGACGACCCAGCCGGCCGGCCATGGAATTGTCGGCATGCGTGAGCGGGTCGGCGCGTTCGGCGGTTCCCTGGTTGCCAGTCCGCGCCCCGGGCGCGGATTCAAGGTGGTCGCCGAAGTGCCCATCGAGGAGGGCGTCACATGACGACCAAGGTGCTCATCGTCGACGACCAGGAGCTGCTGCGGACCGCGTTCTCGTCGCTGATCGA
>JAJZWW010000333.1 GCA_021846485.1 Actinomycetes bacterium | reverse complement strand
CCTCGATTTCCTGTCGCCTCCTCTTGGCGGCGGCGCCGCCCCGGGCGAAGCCCCGCCCGTCGACGCCCGACTCAGGCACGACAGCCAGGATGACGAAGGTCTCCCCAAGCCGTGCGTAGACGCCGCGCCACCGGCTCTTGCCACCTCTCGGCCGCAGTTCCCGAAGCCCTCCCGATCCCCGGACGGCGCTCTGGTGCGGAAACGGAAGTTCCACGCCAAGCGCTGCTAGCTTCTCGATCGCCCGCGCCAATGCTTCCTGCTCATCGCGCTGGAGACGCCGCCGCTCGATGAGCGCCTCCGAGTGGAAGTAGACAAAGTGTGCCAGAGGCCTCCTTGAGTTTGTCGGGTGCCGTGCAATAGCATAGATGCTATCACGACTCCGGGAGACGAAGACCCCTATTTGCGGCGTCTTGCACACGGCCACCCTCCGACGAAGGCCGGCGCCGACTGCGCCAGAGCCTCGGTACAACGCCCCCCGGGCGCGCCGCGGGCCCGAGATCCAGGCGAGCGCCTCAGACCCTGGCGGTGTCCTTGCGGAAGCGCCAGATGGCCCCGGCGGTGAAGATCACGAGCCACGCGAGGAGGTTCGCTGCCCACGTCCAGTCGAAGGCGCCCTGGACGAGCGGGTAGTGCACGAGCTGGTTCAGCCCGTAAAGCGGGGTGTAGGTGGCGAGCACTCGCAGAGGGTGGGAGAACTGGCTCAAGGGGATGAACAGCCCACCACCGAAGGAGAAGAGCATGAGCGAGAAGCCGATCAGCTGCATGACGTTCTCCGAGGGCAACAGGTAGCCGACGAAGAGCCCGAAGGCAGAGAAGAGCAGCGACCCGATCCACAGTGCCGCCCCGGTCTCCACCCAGATCGCCGCCGGCATGGTGGGCTTGTGGGTGAGCAGGCCGACGGCGTAGACGGCGAGCACTGCGCCAAGGCCGAGCACGAGGGAGGTGACCATCTTGATCGCGATGTAGGCAGGCGGAGTCAGCGGGGTGATCCGCAGCTGTCGGCTCCATCCCAAGAGACGCTCAACGGAGACCATGGCTCCACCGCTCGCCGTGGCCAGCACCGCGCCGTAGAGGGCCATCGAGATCATGATGAACGCCGACTCGTTGCCCTCACCGACGCGGTTGGTGGCATACGAGCTGTTCAGGCCGAAGAGCAAGAAGAAGAGCACCGGCACGACGATGGTGAAGATCACGGTGCGCCGGTTGCGCAGCACGCGGCGAATCTCGATGGCGACGACGGCCGCCGTAAAGCCCCCGAGGGGAGGCACCGGCCGCGACTGAGGATCGATGGCTGCGGGCGGGACACGGAGCGAGGGAGCAGGCGAGCTCATCGGCCGGACCCGGGATCGGCTACCGGCGAAAGCCGGCTGTCGTCGCCGGTCAGCGCCACGAATGCATCCTCCAACCCGAGGGCGGCGACCTCCAGGTCCTTGGCGGCCGTCTCGGTGAGCAGGTACCTCGCGACGGTGTCGCTGTCTGCGCAGTGGACGACCACGCTCGACCCGCGTACCTCCACCCGGTCCACCCCTGGGATCGAGCGGAGCGCCGCCTCGTCGGGATCTGCGAGCGTGGCGCGCACGGTGCGCCCCGAGGCAAGCGCCTTCACTTCCGATGCGGTCCCGTCGGCCACGATCTCGCCCCTGCGCACGAGCACCACCCGGTCCGCGTAGGCGTCGGCCTCTTCCAGGTAGTGGGTGGCAAAGACGATGGTCCGCCCGGCATCTGCGTCGTGGCGGATGGCCGCCCAGAAGCTCCGCCGGCCCTCCACGTCCATGCCCTGGGTCGGCTCGTCGAGCAGGAGGAGCAATGGATCGGGAAGCAGGGCCATTGCGAAGCGCAGCCGCTGCTGCTCCCCGCCCGAGCACTTGCCGACGAGACGTCCGGAGATCTCGGTGATCCCAGCCCGGGCCATCACCTCGGTGGGCGGACGGCTGCGGGGAAACAGATGAGCGGTGTAGGCGATCGTCTCTGCCACCGTCAGGTCCTTCAAGAGCCCGCCAGTTTGCATGACCGCCGAGACCAGGCCCCGGCGCACGGCGTCCTTGGGCGCCATGCCGTAGACCGATACCTTGCCGCTGGTCGGCTCGGAGAGCCCGAGGACCATGTCGATGGTCGTGGTCTTGCCCGCCCCGTTCGGACCGAGGAAGGCCACCACCTCCCCCGGCTCGACCCACAGGTCGATCCCGCGCACCGCCTGTACCGCCCCGAAGCGCTTGTGCACCCCGGTGAGCTCGATGGCCGCCACATAAGACGGTGGGCAGGGGGCGCTGGCGGTGTCAGGAGGCAGGCTCGAGGTGCGCCAGCGATGGCCAGCACCGGCGGTCGTCAATGCCCCCAGGTCGATGGAGAGTCGGCCCTCATCACTGGTCACTGGGCGGAATGTCTGGCTCGTCGGAATGCCTTCGCCGACCCATGAGGTATGGACCTGCCGGAACGATGCTTCTTGTGGATTGTCCAAAGGATCGTCAGTGGAAACCCGATCCTCATCGTCGCTCATGAGCGATCACGACACGCGCCGCAGGACAAACTGTGCAATCCCTTCGGGGTCGTCAGCAGCCAGGGAGGGTTGTCGCACACCCTCTCGGGGGTGACTGAGATTGCGTACAGTGAGCCGCCTGGCTCGAAGGTGACGCTCACTTCGTGCCCATCCACCGTCCACTCCGCTTGCACGCCGCCCTCCAGCGTCGGGAACACCCGAGGTCGAGGAGCGTCCCTGTCGAGCAGGTCAGAGAGCACGTGACGAGCCTCGTGAAGCACGACGCGATCTGGGGAGGCGCCCGCGCCATCCATCCAGCCATCTGGAAGAGTCGCCATTTCATCGAAACGCATCTCTAGCCTGCTCGTCTCATCTCGATCGCGCCGCGGTCCGCCCGTGAGCCGGAGTTCGACGAAGGGATCGCTCGTGCCCGCCATGTGGTCATTATGCAGCGGAGCACTGACAACGGTGGCATCGTCGGCGCTCAGCCGCGTCCCCGTGGTGCGATCGAGACTCGTGCCCGAGGGGCGTCCGGCTCCTGACCACCTGCGGAGGACGTCGCGCCGACCGCGCCGGAGCGCCGCCTCAGCGCCCCTCGAGGCGCGCCGCGAGGCCCGAGATCCAGGCGAGCGCCTGATTTTCGTCGCGCTCGACGGGCATCGGCTCGAGAGCGACGAGGAGCCGATGCCCAGGAAAGAGGATCTCGGCCCCGCCCCCAAGGGCACATGCGAGAGTGCTCTCGCTTGAAGGTGGGAGGTGAACTGCCGTCCACGATCTCGCCGGAACCTTTGACATCCTCCCCGCCCTCACGGACGGGGCTTGCGCTCCCGGCTCGGTCGAGCGATCCGAGTCCCGCCAATGTCGAAGCGCCGGTGCCCGCCCGGGGTCGTGGCGAAGGTTCCCTTCGGCACGACCGACGATGTCACAGTCGAGCACCACCACCGCCTGCGCGGTGGTCCACCCGAAGAGGCGATCCGCCAGCTGACCGAGGACTTCGGGATGAACCACGCCCCGGTACAGAACTTCTTCGGCAACTGGGTGTGGTGGCTGGCCGCCACTCTCGCCTACAACGTCGCCCGCTGGGTGCGCGTGCTCGCACTGCCCGAGCCGTTCCGCACCTGCCGCGGCAAGCGGCTGCGGACGAGCTTTCTCAACGTCCCGGCCCGGGTCGTGCGCTCGGCCCGACGCTTGCACCTCCGCCTTCCACGCGCCTACCGCCACGCTGACGCCTTCATCGCCGCTCTGGGGCAAACTACGGGCGCTACCGACCTTCGCCTGACGAGCAACGAGACCCCCGAAGAATCGACAGCCTGACAGCACAGCCAGGCCCGAGGTCATCTTCGACCACCTTTCAACGTCCCTTCTGCGAGGCGCCGGTGACGCCGTCGGGATCGACGGCGGTGCCCGGGACTCGTCGGGGTTCTGCAGGCGGCGATCCAGGCCGCGATCGGGCGTTCAGCTACCCGGCTGCAATATCAGGGTCTGAGCCTCCGTGGAACGCGACGATGTTGGAGCGACGATTCGCGTGGCGGGCGAGTCGGATGGCCGCCTCCACCGCCTCGGTCCCCGCGCTCGCGAAGAAGACGCTGTCGAGCCCCGGCGGCGCGAGGTCCGCGAGGCGATCTGCGAGCTCCAGCAGAGGCGTGTGGAGCACCGTGGTGTACTGGCCGTGGAGGAGC
>JAJZWW010000332.1 GCA_021846485.1 Actinomycetes bacterium | reverse complement strand
ATCGATAGGGGGCGGCTGGCAGAGCTAACACCCATGGCGAGGCAGAAACCATGCACCCAGCGGGAAACCAAAGGGACTGAGCCTGCCCGACCTACCGGTGACGGTCGAGCCAGCCGCCTACCTTACCCAAAGCAAAGGTGTAGGCGCGGACCGTTCGAGGCGAGTAGTTCCGGTCAACGAGGTAGGAGAGGTAGTCGTTGACCAGCGACACCGCCTCGCCCGAGGCGCCCCCCTCGAGGCGCCACTGGTTCCCGTCCCTCGCCGTCCGCAGCTCATCGGTCATGGAACATCAGTAACGCGCCGTGTCCAGCCGACGGTCAAGAGGAAAACCCTGTGGATTAGAAAAGACCCCTCTACCAGCACCTATGCTGGTTGTCCACCGTTTCCACAGGGCGGCCCGCCGCGACTACTACCACTACCAGTATTAGCCGGTTAATAGGCAGTCGCCCACGGTGCCGATCGAGGGGGCGGCACCGATCTGGTCAAGGCGGTCGGTGTAGGCGATCGAGGTGTACTGCGAGCCGGCGTCGTTGTGGCATACGAGGCCGTCGAGGGTCTGGTGGCGGCGGTTCCAAGCGGCCATGTTTAACGCGTCGATCACCAGCGGGGCGGTCATCGACATTGATGCTTTCCAGCCGACAATGAACCGGGAGAACACGTCGACGACGAAGGCGATGTAGACGATCCCGGAACGTGTCGAGCAGTAGGTGAAATCGGCGACCCACAATGCGTTGGGTCGGTCGGCGTTGAAGTTGCGGTTCACGAGGTCGGGGGCGCGGGCATGCGACGGGTCAGGCTTGGTCGTGAAGCGACGCTTCGCCCTGGTGGTGCCGACGAGGCCCTCGGCGCGCATCAGCCTGGCTACTTGGTCCCGTCCGATGTCGATCCCGGCCCTGCGGGCGGCCAGGGCCAGCTTGCGGCGCCCGTAGACCGAGTAGTTCGCCTCCCATATCGCCCGGAGCTTGGGGGCCAACTCGGCGTCCCTGGCCGCTCGCGCCGAGCGCGGACGGTTCTTCGCGCTCCAATACGTGGAAGGGGCGACCTGCAACACCTCGCAGATCGGCTCGATCCCCCATCGACGCCCACCGGTCATGTTGTCCCGGTGGGCGTCGATGAAAGCGATTACCTCTTGGGGTGACCGTCGAGCTCGGTCGCGAAGAAAGTCGCGGCCGCTTTCAGGATGTCGTTCGCTCGGCGCAACTCCCGGTTCTCGCGCTCGAGCTCGACGATCCGGGCTGCGTCGTCACTGCTCGTGCCGGGACGCCGGCCACCATCGATCTCGGCCTGGCGCACCCAGCCTCGTAGCGACTCGACACCAACGCCGAGCTGACCGGCGATCCGGGTGATCACCCCAGTCTGCCGACCGCCCTGCTCGGCGATAGCGTCCTGGGCCATCCTGACCGCACGGTCCTTCAGCTCGGGCGGGTACCTCCTCTGCGAGGGGTGCTTCCCCTGCGACTGCTTCGATGCCATGCTCCATCCTCACTTCCAAGCTATGGAGCCCCGCGGATCCCAGGCCGCTTCAGACTCCCCCGACGAGCTCTTCGTGGGCCACGAGCGCCCGGCCGGACCCGCCGGCGGGCAAGCCCAACCCAAACGAGCCGTATGGCTGCACTTACACCGCCGATCCGCAGGCCCAGGCGGTCCTCGGCGCCGGGGGGCCGACGCCGGGTCAGTGGATCATCCCGGTGTGCGCCGGGCCGGGGGTGATCGACCCGATGCCGCCGTTCTGGGTGTCCGGCGCCAAGCCGGTTGCGGTCACCGTGCAGATCGCCCCGATCGTGGTGGCCGAGCAGGCCGCGAAGACCCTCCCGCTTTCGTCCCCGGTGATCGAGATGGCCCCGCCCGATGGCGGCTCCCAGCTGGTGCGCGTCGCGACGTGGCTGTGGGTGAACCCGGCTGCCTGGCGACCGGTGAGCGCGTCGGCGACGACCGGGGCGGTGACGACGACGGCAACCGCAACGCCGACCAAGGTGGTCTGGGCTATGGGCGACGGCTCCACGGTCACCTGCGACGGTCCCGGGACGCCGTACGACCCGTCGGCGCCGGACGCGTCGTCGAGTTGTTCGTACACGTGGACGGCCGCCGGCACCTACGCGGTGACGGCGACGACCTACTGGTCGGTGACGTGGAGCGCGGCGGGTGCGGCGGGCGGAGGGTCCCTTGGCGTCCAAGCCGGCCCGGCGGCCCGGGTCACGGTGCATGTCGTCCAGTCCCAGGCGATCAACACGGCGAGCAGCGGAGGCGGCTGAGGAAAGGCAGGCCCATGGCGATCACGACATCTCGACCCTCGACCAACGCTCGCCGTACAGCCGACGGCCCCAGCACCGGGGGAAAGCCGGGCCGCCGCCTCGGTGGCGGTGCCCGAGGTGGTCCGGGTCGCCGACGCCAGATGCCGCTGGTCGTGGTAGGGGTGCTGCTGGTGGTCGGCTGCGCCCTCGGCTTCGCCGACGCGTCGTTGAGCCTGGCAAGCCACCAGGACGTCCTCGGTGTCGCGCAGCCGGTCGCGGTCGGCCAGGTCCTGACTGCCGGAGACCTTCGGCCGGTGCGGGTGTCGACCGGCGCCGCGCTGGCGGTGGTGCCGGCAGGAGAGGAGGCGAGCGTGGTGGGCCGGCCGGTTGCGGTGGCCCTGGCGGCGGGGGCACTGCTCGTCCCCGCCGACATCGGTACCGGTTCCCCGGCGGCCTCGGGTGCGGACGTCGTCGCGGTCGCGCTGAAGGCGGGGCTGTTCCCCCCTGACCTCGCCCCGGGTAACCGGGTGCAGGTCGTCCCGGTGGTCACCTCCGCGTCGAGCACCCCCACCGCGTCGGGCAGCCCGGTGGATGCCACCGTGCTCCGTGTCCAGGCGGCAGCCGCCTCTTCGAACGCGGACACGGTGTTCTCGCTGCAGGTGTCATCGAGCGAGGCGGACGGGGTGGCGTCGCTCGCGGCGGCGGGCGAGGCGAGCCTGGTCCAGGTCGGGACGGGGAGCTGACGATGGGTGGTGTCGTCGCGCTCGGGTCGGTCCGCTCGTGCGGCACGACGACTGCGGCGGTCGCGTTGGCTGCCACGTGGCCAGCGGGGCGCCGTGTGCTGGTGGTGGAGCTCGATCCTGCCGGCGGCTCCCTGGCGGCCGCGTCGGGGTGGGCGGCCGAGCCAAGCCTGGTCACCCTCGCCGCTGCCGCCCGGCGCGACTCCGATCCGGAGGCGATCTGGGCGCACTGCCACGAGCTGCCCGGCGGCGCAGCGGTGCTCGCAGCGCCAGCGTCGGCCAGCCAGGTTCGCAGCTCGGCGGGGATGCTGGGTGGGCTGTTGGGCCGCCTCGGCGAGCTCGACGCGGACGTGCTGGTCGACGCCGGCCGGATCGACCCCGGCCGCGTTGAGTCAGCCACGGCCCTGCCTGCGGTTGTCGGCGGTGCCGGGCGGGTCGTGCTCGCCGCCCGTCCCAGGCTCGCCGATCTGCAGTCCCTCGGCACCTTCGTCGAGACCCGCGTGGGCCTCGACGGCCCGTTGCGGGCGGCCCTCGCCTTGGTGCTGATCGACGACGGCCCCTACCCCGACGCCGAGATCACCGAGGCGCTCGGCGTCGACGTGCTCGGACGGATCCCCTGGGACCCCCAGGCCGCCGAGCTGCTGACCGTGACGGCGGCGTCGGACCGGCGGCTACGGCTCTCCCCGCTGTTGCGGGCGGCCCGGAGCCTCGCCGAGAACCTTGTGGACGAGAGGGCACCGGTTCCGGTGCCCGAGGTCGGCCACGACGAGACGCCGGCAGCAGCCGGCGCCACACGGACCCGATTGCTGCGGCGGTTCCGAGCGCCCGCAGCTGTTGCGACCGCGGGCACCGCCGCTCGGAACGCCGCCGCCTCGGACGCTGTATGCACCAATGGCAGCTCGCCCGGTGGGGAGGTGGCCCGGTGACCACCGAGCACCAGTCGCTGGGCTACCTGCTCGCAGCCGGGGGAGGCGCCGGTGGCTCGGGGGCTGACCGGGACCTGGTCGAGGGTCTTCGAGGCGAGGTGCTCGCCGCGTTGACCGAGCGCACCCGTGCCCGCCAGGCGGCCGGCCAGGCGCCGCTCGGCACGGCCGACGAGCAGGCGCTCGCCCGCCAGCTGATCGCAGACGCCTTGGAGCACCGGGCCCGCCAAGCGCTCGGCACCGGGGACACGGTGATGGTCGAGGCCGACGAGGACCGCCTCGCCCGAGCAGT
>JAJZWW010000331.1:426-4188 GCA_021846485.1 Actinomycetes bacterium | reverse complement strand
CGGCCACACCCTCCTCGCCACCCCGAACGTCACCGCCCAGAGCCGGGTCGGCCAGCTGTGGCGGATGGCCGAAGGGATCGCCGACGCGTTCTTGGTGCTGTTCGTCTTGGCCGGCGCGGCGATCGTCATGGGATATGAGACCTTCCAGACCCGCACCGCCCTGCGTGACGTCCTGCCCCGGATCGTCGTCGCTGCGATTGCGGTGAACGCCAGCCTCGGTCTCGCCGGGCTTGCCATCTCTGTCGCCGACTCGCTGTCCGCGGCACTGCTCGGCCAGGGCGTCGACGCCGCCAACGCCGCGGTGGTGCTCCGCCAGCTGGTGCTCGGCTCGCTCGCCTCGGGAGGGATCTTCGTCGTGCTCTTGGGCGGGGTCGTAGCTGTGCTCGCCGTCGTCCTGCTCGCCACCTACGTCGTGCGCCTCGCGCTCGTCATCCTGCTCGTGGTCGCGGCGCCGATCTGCCTGGTCTGCCACGCCCTCCCCCAGACCGAAGGCCTCGCCAAGCTGTGGTGGCGCGCCTTTTCGGGCGCGCTCGCCGTCCAGGTCGCCCAGTCGCTGGTGCTCATCACCGCGCTGCGGGTGTTCCTCGCCTCGGGCGGGCCGGCCAACCTCGGCATCGCCTCGACCGGCGGGGTCGTCGACCTACTCGTCTCGGCGTGCCTGTGCTGGCTGCTGGTCAAGATCCCCGGCTGGGTGAGCAGGGCCGTGTTCTCGGGGTCCAAGGGCCGTGGCGGGATCGGCCGGGTCGTACGAGACGTGATCATCTACAAAGGCGCCATGGCCCTCGCCGCGGGAGTCGGGCTGTGAGCCCCGCCGCAAGACGCCGCCAACCCACCGAGGACACCGGCCGGGTCCGGATCCCCGCGGATGTCGACCGGCCCGACAAGCTGCTCGCGGGGCTGACCGCCCGCCAGCTCGCCATCCTGGCCGTCGCCGCAATAGCCCTGTGGGCGGGCTATGCCGCCACCCGCCACCTCGTCCCGCCCGCCGCCTACGGGGCGGTCGCCGTCCCCTTCGCAGCGGTCGCAGCCCTCCTCGCCCTCGGGCGCATGGAAGGCGTCCCCGCGGACCGCTGGGTGCTCGCCGCGTGGCGCCAGCACCGCTCGCCCCGCCGGCTCGTCCCCGCACCCGAGGGTGTCCCGGCCGTCCCCGGCTTCCTCGCCAAGGCGGCCGGGCCCCACCAGCCCGCACTCCCAGCATCGCTGCGCCTCCCACTCGCCGGGATCGACGCTCGTGGCGTGGTCGACCTCGGGCCCGACGGCCTGGCGGTGATCTGCCGGGCGAGCGCAGTCACCTTTAGCCTGCGCACCCCCGGCGAGCAGGAGGCCCTGGTCGCCGGGTTCGCCCGGTTCTTGAGCTCGCTCGCCGAACCAGTCCAGGTCCTCGTGCGCGCCGAGCGACTCGACGTCCGCCCCGCCATCGACGCGCTCTTGGACGCCGCACCGGGTCTCCCGCATCTCGCACTGGAGCGCGCAGCCCGCGACCACGCCGCGTTCCTCGCCGACCTCGCCACCAGCCGCGCGCTGCTCCGCCGGGAGGTGCTCGTCGTGCTCCGCCAGCCGGCGGGCCAGGCCAGCGCCGGGGGGGACGGGGCCGGGCGCCTCCTGCGCCGGGCCGCAGAAGCCGTAACCGCGCTCTCTGCGGCAGGGGTCAGCCTCTCGCTCCTCGATGGCACCGACGCGGCCAGTGTCCTCGGGCGCTGCCTCGACCCGGCCGGGCCGCCCCGGCCCGGAACGCTCACTGGCTCGTCAACCGGGGTCGACGGGCCGGTCACCCTCGCACGTCGTGCCCCCACCACCGCGTCGTTCGGCGATCCGTCCCAGGAAGGAGCCACCCGATGAGCAACCTGCTCTCCCGCATCACCCGCCCACCGACCAAGCCGGCGACGCCGTTCGGCCCCGACTCGCTCGAGGTCCACCCCCGGGCACTCAGGGTCGGGGAGGGCTGGTGCCGCAGCTTCGCCGTCACCGGCTACCCCCGGGAGGTCGGGCGGGGCTGGCTGGAGCCGCTGTGCGCCCACCCCGGCCGCCTCGACGTCGCGCTGCACATCGACCCGGTCCCCGCCGAGGTGGCCGCCGAGCGCCTCCGGCGCCAGCTCGCCCGCTTGGAGTCGGGCCGGCGCGCGGATGCGGCCAAGGGCCGGCTAGCCGATCCCGATGTCGAGGTCGCAGCCGAAGACGCCCGGGAGCTCGCCGCTGGCCTCGCCCGAGGCGAGCAGAAGCTGTTCCGGGTCGCCCTCGTCCTCACCGTGCACGCCGCAGACGAGAAGACCTTGGAGGCAGAGTGCGCCCGGGTGCGCGCCCTGTGCGCGTCGATGCTCCTCGACGTGAAGCCGGCCACCTGGCGGTCCTTGCAGGGTTGGGCGTCCACCCTGCCGCTCGGGGTCGACGCCCTCGGGGGGCGCCGGGCGTTCGACACCGACGCGCTCGCCGCCAGCTTCCCCTTCGCGTCCGCCGAGCTGTCGGGCGCGACCGGCGTCCTCTACGGCACCACCACCAGTGGCACCGGGCTCGTCTTCTGGGACCGCTTCGCCTGCGACAACCACAACTCGGTCATCCTGGCGCGCTCGGGAGCCGGAAAGTCGTATCTGGCCAAGCTCGAAGCGCTGCGCTCCCTCTACCAAGGGATCGAGATCGCTGTCGTCGACCCCGAAGACGAGTACCGCCGCCTGGCCGAGACGGTCGGCGGCGCCTACGTGCATCTCGGCGCCCCGGGGGTGCGGCTCAACCCCTTCGACCTCGACACCATCCCAGGCGCTGAGCCCGAGACTGGCTCCGGCGCTGGCGGTGGCACGGGTGCTGGCGCGCGTGGCGACGACCCCATCGGCCACGACCCCGGGGATGAGCCAGGTGGCGCGCTGGCGTCGGGGCCGGTGGTGCGCCGGGCGCTGTTCGTCCACACCCTCGTCGCCGTGCTCCTCGGCGAGAAACCCGACCCACAGAGCGCCGCCGCGCTCGACCGGGGGATCGTCTCGGCCTACGAGTCGGCGGGGATCACCGCCGATCCCCGCAGCCACGCCCGCCCCGCACCACTGCTGGCCGACCTCGCCGCCGCGCTCGACGCCGACGGCGACCCGCCAGCGCGCACCCTCGCCGCCCGGCTCGCCCCGTACGTGTCGGGCACGCACCGGGGGCTGTTCGACGGGCCGACCACCACCCGGCCCGACGGGCATCTCGTCGTGTTCAGCCTCCGGGACCTCCCCGACGAGCTCAAGGCCGCAGGGACGCTGCTCACCTTGGACGCCATCTGGCGCAGGGTCTCCGACCCGGCCAGGCGCCGGCGACGGCTCGTGATCGTCGACGAGGCGTGGCTGCTCATGGCCGAGCGCTCGGGGGCGGAGTTCCTTTTCCGTATGGCCAAGTCCGCCCGCAAGCACTGGGCGGGGCTCACCGTCGTCACCCAAGACGCCGCCGACCTGCTCAGCTCCCCGCTCGGCCAGGCCGTCGTCGCGAATGCCGCCACCCAGATCCTGCTCCGCCAAGCCCCCCAGACCATCGACACCCTCGCGGAGGCATTCGGGCTGTCGGCCGGCGAGCGGGCCTACCTCCTCGGCGCGGCGAGAGGCCACGGACTGCTTGCAGCAGGCCAAGACCGCGTGGCGTTCAGCGCGCTCGCCAGCCCGGCCGAGGACGCCATCTGCCGCACTGGCATCAGCGACGCCCTCGACGACGTCCCCGACCTCTGACACCCACCCCACTCAGGAGGACCCAGTGCCCACCACCCCAGTGCCCACCCCCGCCCCCCCCCCCCCCCCGGCCCCCCCC
>JAJZWW010000331.1:0-416 GCA_021846485.1 Actinomycetes bacterium | reverse complement strand
CCAGCCACCGCCTGCACCCCACCTGCCGTCGGGACCACTCGCCCGCTACCTCGCCCACCCGGGACCCACCACCGCCCGCCTTGCCCACCACGTCGCCCACGTCTTGGCCCACGTGGCCGTAACGGCCGGCCCGGTGGCCCTCGGCGTAGCGGTCGCCGGGTTGGTGGCCTTGTCGGCCGCACGGGCCGCCCAGGGCCGGAGGATGGCTCGGGGCGCCCGGCTCGTCGAGGTGCTCAGCCCGCCGGTCGTCGACCCTGAAGGCGCGGCGACGCTGTGGACCAACCTCGTCGCGCTGCTGCGCCCCGCGTGGCGCCGCGTGATCTTCGGCCAGCCGCACCTCGGCTTCGAGATGGTCGCCTCCGACGCTGGGCTTGTCATCTCGGTCTGGGTGCCCGGCGGCATCCCCCCGGGCCTCG
>JAJZWW010000330.1 GCA_021846485.1 Actinomycetes bacterium | reverse complement strand
AGGGGGGCGTCGTCGAGGTGACCCTCCTCGGCCAGAACGTCAACTCCTACGGGCGGGACCTGACCACCGCCTTGCGCACCGACCGGGATTGGGGGAAAGCCGCCGCCGTCGCCGGCCCGGCGTGGGTGGGCGCCGAGCGCCCCCGGGCGCGCCCGCTGTTCGCCGACCTGCTGCGGGCCGTCTCCGGGGTCCCGGGGATCCGCCGGGTGCGCTACACCAGCCCCCACCCGAAGGACCTCCGCCCCGAGACGATCGAGGCGATGGCCACCGAGGCCGCGGTCTGCGAGCACCTCCACCTCCCGCTGCAGTCGGGCAGCGACCGGGTCCTCGCCGCCATGCACCGGGGCTACACCGCCGCCCGCTACCTGGATCGGCTCGCCGCGGCCCGCGCGGCGGTCCCCGACCTGGCGGTCACCACCGACATCATCGTGGGCTTCCCCGGGGAGACCGAGGGCGACTTCGCTGCCACCCTGGAGGTGGTCGCGGAGGCCGGCTACGACAGCGCCTACACCTTCGTGTACTCGCCCCGCCCGGGGACCGAGGCCGCCGCCCGGCCGGAGGACTTCGTCACCCCCGAGGTGGTCGCCGAGCGCTTCGAGCGGCTCCGGGTGGTCGTCGAGCGATCCGCGCTCGCTCGCCACGAGGCCCGGGTCGGCCGGGTCGAGGGGATCCTCGTCGAGGGACCCTCCAAGCGGGACCCGGGGATGGTCTCGGGGCGGACCCGCCAGGACAAGCTGGTGCACCTGGCTGCCGAGCCGCGAGCGCTGCGGCCGGGGACCTTCGCCGACGCGCGCATCGTGCGGGCCGCCCCGCACTTCCTCGTCGGCGAGCTGGTGGCAGTGACCGCCGAGGCGCGCCACCGCACGCTCATCCCGGTGGCGGCCGTCTGAACCTCGCCCTGGTCGGTCCGACCGCCTCGGGCAAGTCGGAGGTCGCGGTGGCCGTGGCCCGGGCGCTCGGCGACGTAGAGATCGTCACCGTCGACTCGATGCAGGTGTACCGGGGGATGGACATCGGCACCGCGAAGCCGGACCTCGCCGTCCGCGGGGGAGTGCCCCACCACCTGGTCGACCTCGCCGACCCCTCCGAGGAGTGGACCGTCGCCTGCTGGCTGGCCGCCGCCCGGGAGGTGCTCGCCGGGATCGAGGCGAGGGGCCGGCGGGCCCTGCTCGTCGGAGGTACCGGTCTGTACTTCCGGGCACTGGTCGACGGGCTGTGCCCGCCGGGTCGCTACCCCGAAGTCCTGGGCGAGCTGGAGGACGAGGCCGACACCGCCGCCCTGCACCGCCGCCTCGCCGTCTTGGACCCGACCGCCGCCGCGCGGATGGCGCCCGCCAACCGCCGGCGGGTCATCCGGGCGCTGGAGGTGACCCTCGGATCCGGGAGGCCTTTCTCCTCCTTCGGACCCGGGCTCGACACCTATCCGGCGGTCCCGTGGCGCGTCGCCGGTCTGTGGCTGCCCCGGGACACCCTCGCTCGGCGGATCGCCCGACGGTGGGAGACGATGCTCGCCGCCGGGCTGCTCGACGAGGTGCGGGGACTGGCAGCCCGGCCCGGGGGGCTGGCCCGGACCGCCCGCCAGGCGCTCGGCTACCGGGAGCTGCTCGCCCACCTGGAGGCCGGCGTGCCCCTCGCCGAGGCGGGGGAGGAGGCGCTGCGCCGCACCCGGGCCTTCGCCCGCCGCCAGCGGGTGTGGTGGCAGCGCGACCCGAGGGTCGCCTGGATCGAGGTGGGGGGCAATCCGCTGGCCGTCACCGCCCGGCTGCTGGGAGACTGGAGCGCACCATGACCGCCCGCCCAGCCCCCTCGACCCGCTCCGAGGAGCGAGGCGCTCCGCTCGGGCGTCCTCGCCGCCGGCACCCCGGCCTCGTCATGACCGGCGCCGACCCGGGAGACCGCCCCATGGCGGTTGTCGAAGGACCTGGGGTTGATGCTGCCCTCGGCGATGTCGCGGGCGAGCCCACCGAGGCGGAGGTTGTGGTTGCGGGCGTGGTGGCGGAGTCGCAGGAAGGCTTGGTCCATGTCGACGTCGGCGGCTTCGCTGATCTTGCCCTTGGCCTGTTCGACGACGACGCGGCTGTTCAGCGCCGCGCTGAGCTGCTCGTTCAGCCGTTGGGTGCCGAGGGTGGCCTCGTGTTGGATGATGGCGATGGTGGCCACGTCGGCCAACGCCTGGGCGGCGCTCACGTCGGTGTCGCCGATGGGTCCGCTGTCGGTGCGGAACATGTTGAGCGCCCCGATCGTCGTGCCCCGTAGGCGCATGGGAAGCGAGTGCACCGAGTGGAAGCCTGCCGCGACAGCACGCGGGGTGAACGTCGACCAGAGGCCGCTCAGCCCGGCCAGGTTGACGTTGACGACAGGGCGGCCGGTCCGGTAGCAGTCGACGCACGGGCCCTCGTCGGATTGCAGCTGGAACAGCTCCAAGGTGCGCATGGCGTCGCTGGAGGAAGCCACGACCTGCAGGCGTGGGCCCGCAAGCGGACGAGAGCCTCGACGACGGGGACGTCGAGCTGCACCGAGACCATTCCGGCCGCCTGGTGGACCGCGAGGTGGAAGTCGGCGGAGTCGTCGAGCTCGGCGGCGACGACATCGGGATCGGCGTCTGCTTGCAGGGCGAGGATGGCCCGGGCGGCGACGCCGGCGATGACCAGGGCGGCGGCGTGGTGGTCGTCGCCGAGCGGCCCGGGACGTGCACGGTAGAGGTTGAGGGCGCCGAGGCGGACCGCGCCGACACGGACCGGGAACCCGAAGACCGCCCGCGCGCCGGCATGCAAGGCGGACGGCGTGAACCCCGGCCAGCGGGCCACGACCGGATCGGCGAGATCCGGCTCCGAGGTGATCGTGCCGTCGCGGTGGGCGTCGACACACGGTCCCTCGCCGACGGTGTACTGGAGATCCTCGATCAGCTTCGACACGGCGTCGGTGCTGCAGAGGGATCCCTGGGGCGCTTCGCCGGAGAGCAGCATGATCCCTGCCCCGCTCACCGCGGTGACCTCGGCCGCGACTGCGCAGAGCCGGCTGGTCTCCCCGGCAGTGCTCTCGACGGCCAGCAGAGCCAGGATGCGAGACAGGCGTTCGGTGGCCACGGTCAGTGTTGCTCTCTGCGCGAGGGAGCCCACCGCTGCCGGAGGGTGTCAGTCGCTGGGATCATCGGTTCGTCTCCTTCCACCCAGGGAGACGCTCGACGGGGACTGGATCTGGGAGCGCCCGGCTGACGACAACCGTCGTCCAACGCTACCCGCTCCGCCGACCCCGCCGGCGACTGGCCCGTCGTCCCGGTCGATCTCGACAAGGTGGGAGAAGGCCATGGCGAACGGGAGCACCCGGTGGTAGCCTCTCGGTCGAAGCACGCTGCTCCAGACCTTGGCGGCCTGACCGTTACGGGCATCCAAGGGAGCGACATGAGCCTCGATTGGCCACTGGGGGTCGGCGGGAGCGCCGAAGCGAGACCGAACGGGCGGACGGCCCCGTGGACGGTCATCGCTCTGAGCGGTGAGATAGACTTGACCACCGCCCCGGCGCTGTTCGAGGCGATCCGCGACGCTGGAAGCGGTGGCGGGGTGGTGGTCGACTTCGCCGGTGTCGACTTCGTCGATGTCGCCGCGATCGACGCGCTGGTCAGGGCCCGCCGCCGGCTGCGCTCCGACGGCGCACCGGGCCTCGTGATCCGGTCTCCCACGAGACCGCTGACGTTCATGCTGGACCTCTACGGCCTGCTCGACATGATCGAATGCACCGGGGCGGGCGACCGCGGGCGCAGCGGTGGTCAGCCTCTACGAGCGTGGCGCGCCCGCGACGCCGCCGGCGAGGGGGGGGTCGCTCGCGGCCGGTGCGAAGGGTGCGACTACGCCGCGGACCACAGGACAGGTCCGCACGCCGAGTCTCCTCGGCACTGGCCCCGGGTCAGCGCTGTGACCACGACCGAGCGCCGGCCGGCGGTCCACACCCTCTGGCGAAGAGCACCGGGGCGCCGCCTCCGCCTGGTCGGCGGCCCGCGGGGCACCTGGTTGGCGGACAACTGCCCCACGGCGTCCCGGTCCCCGACAGAACGCTGCCGCGGCCACATGGACGCCTTGTACGTGCTCGCCTACCTTCTTTTGGGGTCGCGGGGGAAGCCCCTGGTCAGCGGCGTGGTCTTGTGTGCTGGACGTAGGTCACACTGAGGACGGGGACCGGCGGCTCCTCGGTGGCCGGCTTGTCGTCGGTGCGGGTAGCG
>JAJZWW010000329.1 GCA_021846485.1 Actinomycetes bacterium | reverse complement strand
CCCTCAGTCGGTAGGGCTTGGTGACGTAGTCGTCGGCTCCGACCTCGAGGCCGACGACCGTGTCGATCTCGGTGCTCTTGGCCGTGACCATGATGATCGGCACCCGGCTGCGGGCCCGCAGCTCTCGACAGACGTCGATGCCCGACAGGCGGGGCAGCCACACGTCGAGCAGCACCAGGTCGGGGTGGACGCGGTCGAAGATCTCGAGCGCCTCGACCCCGTCGGTGGCCACCTTCACGACGAAGCCCTCCCGCTCCAGGCCCACGGAGAGTGCCTCGACGAAGGACTCCTCGTCCTCCACGACCAGCACGGTCACCGACTCAGCCATCGCCGGCAGCTCCAGCCGGGCTCCCTGGGCCGGGCTCCGCCCGGTCCCCCTGCCCGAGGTCCGAACGGTCCTCCGGTCCGAGGTCCGAACGGCGGCTGCCGGCCCGGGATGCAGGGAGCAAGAACGAGAAGGTCGACCCTTCCCCTTCTTCCGATTGCACCCGGACCTCGCCCCCGTGGTTGGAGGCGACGTGGCGGACGATCGACAGGCCGAGCCCCGTACCGCCCGTGCGTCGGCTGCGCGCCCGGTCGACCCGGTAGAAGCGCTCGAAGATCCGCTCCCGGTCCCGCGCCGGGATCCCGATGCCCCGGTCGGCCACGTCGATGCGTACGGTCCCCGCCTCGGAGACCACACTCACGAGCACCCCGGATCCCGGCTCCGAGTACTTCACCGCGTTGTCCACGAGGTTGGACACCGCGGACACCAGGTCGCGGCGGTCCCCGTCGACGCCGAGGTCGTCGGGTACCTGACCGAGCTGCACGTCGATGTCCCGGGAGGCCGCCGCGGGCATCACCGCGTCCACCGCCTCCTGCACCAAGCAGCGGACCGGCACCGACTCGGTGGCGGACCGCTCGTTGGCCTCGATGCGCGACAGGTCGAGAAGGTCGTCGATGATGTGACCGAGCCTCTCGGCCTCGGCCGCGATCCGGGTGGAGAGGCGGGCCACGACCTCGGGGTCGTCCTCCCCGTCGAGGGTCTCGGCAAGCAGGCTCAGCGCTCCGACGGGGGTCTTCAGCTCGTGGCTCACGTTGGCGACGAAGTCCCGCCGGATCGCGTCCAGGCGCCGCCGGTCGGAGACGTCCTCGACCACTGCCACCGCCCCGAGGAGCCGGCCCTCCGACGAGATCGGGCAGGCCCGGACGGTCAGGTCGCGATGCACCGGGGCGAACAGCTCCAGGCGTCGCTCACCGGGCACGCCGCGCCGGGCGGCCTCCAGCAGCTCCGACACCGCCCGCTCGGCGAGGACGTCGCCGAGTCTCACCTCGGAGCTCCTCGCGGCCCGGTTGCGGTACACCTCGACACCCCCCTGGTCGCAGACGACGACACCAGCCGCCAGCGCTTCGAGGGCTCCCGAGAGGCGGGCGACCAGCTCCCTCTCCTGCGCCGGTCCGCCGGGCCAGCGCCCGGTACCCGGCACCGCCGCGTCCCGGCGGTCCCCGGTCACCTCCGCCGACGCCGGCTGAACCGCCGGCTCGCCGCGGCTCATCGCGCGCCCTTCGGGCTGCCCGCGGCCCGCCACGGCGTGGCCGCGGGTGCCTCCGGTGGGAGGTGATCGGCTCCGCTCGACATTCGGCCTCCGGCCGTGCAGGTACTTGCCACGCGGTCCTCTACCAGAGCCAAGCTAGGCGACCACGGTTACGACCGGCCGCCCCTGCGGTGAAGCTCGGGTGAACGCACGCCGAACTCCGAGGACCGCCATCGACCCGTGGCCCGAATGGTGCTCGTCGGACCACCTCTCCCGGACGCAGCCGCCTTCGCGCGCTTCGGTGACCGCTCCCCGCGAGCGGCTACGCAAGAGGCGGGATGTAGCGGGCCCGGGTGAAGCGCCCATTGCGGGCTTCGAGCACCCACGTCGAGCCCTTGGCCTGGCGGGGGTGGTGACCGAGATCGAGGCAGTCCTCGTCGGCCAGGGTCACGAGCACGTCGGGTATGACGTCGCCATGGGTGCAGAGGACCGCCTTCTCGTCGGCCAGAGCGCGCACCAGGGCCAACGCTGCCGAGCCGCTGCCCTCGGCGAGCTCCTCCAGTGGCTCCACCGGCAGGCTCAGCCGGTCGGCCAGAGGGTGAAGGGTCTCGACGCAGCGCAAGTAGGGGCTCGACAGGACCCTCTGGGGCGCGTAGGGCTCGAGCTCGTCGGCCAGCGCCCGAGCCTGCTCCAGTCCGCGGGGCGAGAGCGGGCGGAGCCGGTCCTCACCGACCCAGTCCTTGCGTGCTCCGGCGTGGGCGTGGCGGACCAGGAGGAGCGACACTCCCCACAGTCTGCCAAAGGGTGGGCCACTCCCGCCCGGCCACTCCCGCCCGGCCACTCCCGCCCGGCCGGCCTGTGCCCAGCCAGCTCCGAGGCCCGCGGTCCCAAACCGGAAGGCGACCCGGTGGTGCAGCAGGCAGCTCCTACTCTTCAGGACCGAGATGTCCGTCTTCCGACGCCGAGCGCAGACCGCCCCGCAGAGCACCCCTCCCGCCGCTCCCCCGGCCCCGCTCCGACCGCGCCTCGGCCCCGCCCGGCGCACGGTACGCGAAGTGGGGGTTGGCCTGGTCACCCTAGGCCTGGTGTTGTTCTTGTTCGTCGCCTACCAGCTGTGGGGCACGGGCTTCACCGAGCGCAAGGACCAGTCCGAGCTGGCGCACCAGTTCCAGGCCCTGCAGGCCCGCTCGGCGCTCGCCACGCCGGCGACCCCCGGCGCCGGAGGCGGCTCGAACGGGCAGGGTGGCTCGGGCAGCCGGGCCCATTCGCCGGTGGTGGGGACGACCGGGCACCCCAGAGCCGCGACCGACCGGGCGGTCTCGCTCTCCCCTCCGGTCGGCTCGGCCATCGACCACCTGGAGATACCTTCTATCGGAGTCGACAAGTACGTGGTCCAGGGGGTCGCCGAGCAGGACCTCATGGAGGGCCCGGGGCACTACCCGGGTACCCCGATGCCCGGGCAGCGAGGCAACGTCGGCATCGCCGGGCACCGCACCACCTACGGGGCGCCCTTCTTCCTGATCGGCAAGCTGAAGCCGGGGGCCCACATCTACCTGACCGACCCCGCGGGACGGACATTCGACTACCGGGTGCTCCGCCACCTCGTCGTGCTCCCCCAGGACGTGGGGGTGCTCGCCCCGAGCCACCGGGCCCTGCTGACCCTCACCAGTTGCAACCCGCCCTACTCGGCCACCACCCGCTACGTGGTCGTCGCCGCCCTGGTCGGGCGGCCGGTCTCGGCGCAGTCGGCCACTGCTCCGGCCGACCCGAGGACCACCGCGGCCTCGACGTCCACCTCGACCGCCCCGGCCCGGCGGGCCGGCCCGTCGGCGGCCCCGGCGAGCGCGCAGGCGGGGAAGGGCCCGGCGGGCCGTACCGGGACGGTCTCCTCGGCTGCGCCGACCCTGCGGAGCCTGACCTCGGGGGACGCCAACGCCCTCGGCCCGGCCATCGGCTTCGGGGTCCTCGCGGTGCTCCTCTGGGTCGCCGCCCGGATCCTCGCCGCCCGCCGGCGGGGCTGGCGCAAGCTCGGCCGGCTGGCCGCCGGGGTGGCGGTGTGCGCGGTACCGCTGTGGCTGTGCTTCCAGCAGGTCGTCCGACTCCTCCCCCCGACCGTCTGAGCTGAGCTGAGTCGAACGCAAGCTCGGTCCGGGCGGCTGTCACCCCCCGGGGGTCAGCACCTCGACCAGCGCGTCGAGCAGCTCGGCGTCGCGCTCGTAGCTGAGCGTCCTGCGGGCCTCGGCAAGCGGCACCCAGCGGGCGTCGTCGACCTCGCTCGCGCCGGCCGGGGTACCCGAGACGACGGTCATCGCCCAGTAGCGGACCCGCTTGGTGCGCCCACTGCGGTCGATGTAGGTCGTCGCCGGCAGCTCGGCACCGAGGCTGACGACCACGCCGGTCTCCTCCTCCACCTCCCTCGCGGCGGCCTCCTCGTCGCTCTCACCCTCCTCGAGCTTGCCCTTGGGCAGGCTCCAGTCGTCGTAGCGGGGACGGTGGACCACCACGACCTCGAACCCCTCGCCGGCGGGAGCCGACCTCCAGATCACGCCGCCAGCGGCCCGTACGAGCGGCTCGCCCGGCCCACAGGGCTGGTCCACCGCGCCCACCGCGTCCACTGCCACCCCGGCGGCGCCGCCCGGCGTCCCCGGGCACCCGGCCACCGGACCGGCGGCGGGGCCCGGCGGCGGAACGGCGGCGGCGGGG
>JAJZWW010000328.1 GCA_021846485.1 Actinomycetes bacterium | reverse complement strand
GCCCGGCGGGAGCTCGCCGGCCTCAGCCGCCGGCTCGTCGACCTGGCCGGCCCGCCCCGGGTGGCGGGGACCCTCGGGGGGTGGCTCCGGCTGTGGGAGCGATGGGGCACCGCCCGGGCCTCGCAGGCCCGGGCCCAGGCAGCCGGGCGATCCTCGGAGGCGGCCGGCGACGCCCGGGCCGCCCAGGCGGACGCCCGCCGGGCGGACTCGTTCGCTGTAGGCCACGGGCTCCGCGACTGCACCCTCCGAGCCCAGCCCACCTCGGGCCTGGTCGCCATCCCCTGACCGCCGCCGGCGGTCGCGCCGGAGCCGAGCCGGTCAGCCGACCAGGCCGAGCTGGCGCACCGCCTCGCGCTCTTCGACCAGCTCACGAGCCGACGCGTCGATCCGGGAGCGGCTGAGCTCGTCGATCTCCAAGCCCTCCACGATCGACCACTCCCCCCCCGAGCAGGTCACCGGGAAGCTCGACACCACGCCCTCGGGCACGCCGTAGGAGCCGTCCGAGGGGACCGCCATCGACACCCAGCCGCCCTCCCCGGTGCCGAGGACCCAGTCGCGCACGTGGTCGATCGCCGCGCTCGCCGCCGAGGCAGCGCTCGAGGCGCCGCGGGCCTCGATGATCGCCGCCCCCCGCTGCTGCACGGTGGGGATCAGCTCCTGCTCCACCCACGCCCGGTCACCGAGGACCTCCATCGCCGGGCGCCCGCCGATCTTCGCGTGGATCACGTCGGGGTACTGCGTAGCCGAGTGGTTGCCCCATACGGCCAGGTCCCGGACCTCGGTCACCGCCACCTCGGCCCGGGCGGCAACCTGCGCCTTTGCCCGGTTCTGGTCCAGGCGGGTCATCGCCGTGAAGCGCTCCGGCGGGATGGCAGGAGCGTTGCGCTGGGCGATGAGGGCGTTGGTGTTGGCCGGGTTGCCGACCACGAGGACCCTGATACCGGCAGCGGCGTTGTCCGACAGCGCCTGTCCCTGGAGGGTGAAGATCGCCCCGTTGGCCTCGAGCAGGTCCTTGCGCTCCATCCCCTTGGACCGGGGCCGCGCCCCGACCAGTAGCGCCACGTCGGCGTCCCCGAATGCCGCGTTGGCGTCGTCGCTGGTCGTCACCCCGGCAAGGAGCGGGAAGGCGCAGTCCAGGAGCTCCATGACCACGCCCCGGAGGGCGCCGAGCGCCGGCGTCACCTCCAGCAGCTGGAGGATCACCGGCTGGTCGGGCCCGAGCATCTGCCCGCTGGCGATGCGGAACAAGAGGCTGTAGCCGATCTGGCCGGCAGCTCCGGTGACAGCGACGCGGACGGGGGACGCAGGCATGCGGGGAGCCTCCTGGGGTCGTGCGGGCCGCCGGCCACCCTACGCCGGCCCCCGGCCGGCGGCCAACCCGGGCTGCGCCCGGGACCGGACCGGGGGCTACGGCCGGGGCCCGAGCACCGGCGGGACCCGCGACGGCCGGTCGTCGCGACGGGGAGGCCGGCACGGCGGGCGCTGCCCCGCAGCGGCAACCACCAGATCGACCGCCGTCTCGAGCTGCGGATCCCTGCCCGCCGCCCAGTCGTGGGGGGCGATGGCCACCTCGACGTCGGGCTCGACGCCGTAGTTCTCCACCGTCCAGCCGAGGCCCCCCTCGAACCAGAAGGCGTAGCGCGGCTGGGTCACGACGGTGCCGTCCGCCAGCGAGTAGCGCATGTCGATACCGACCACCCCGCCCCAGGTGCGAGTGCCGACCAGGGGCCCGAGGCCCCTCTGACGGAACCCGGCCGAGACGATGTCGCCGTCGGAGCCGGCGTACTCGTCGACCAGCGCCACCATCGGGCCGCGGGGGGCGTCGACCGGGTAGGTCCCCGCTTCGAAGCCCCTTGGGTTCTCCCAGGCGGTGACCCGGGCGGAGAGCCGCTCGAGGACCAGCTGGGAGGTGTGGCCACCCCGGTTGTGCCGGAAGTCGACGACCAGGCAGTCCCGGCGGGCCTCGGTCCGAAGGTCGCGGTGGAGCTCGGCCCACCCCGCCGACATCATGTCCGGCACGTGCAGGTAGCCGGCCCGCCCGCCACTGCGCTCGTGCACCGCTGCCCGCCGGCCGGCGACCCAGGCGTGGTAGCGCAGGGCGCGCTCGTCGGCCAGCGCAGTGACCGCCACCCGGCGGCGGCTCCCGTCGGGCGCCCGGACGCCGAGGCCGACCAGTTTGCCTGCGGCGCCGACGAGGAGCGGACCGGGACCGGTGGCCGGGTCCACCCCGCGGCCGTCGACCGACTCGACGACCTCGCCGACACCGACCCCGGCCGCGTCGAGCGGGCTGCGGGATCCGGGCACGGATGGCTCGGTGAGCGGGATCGACTCGACCCTCCACCCACCGTCGGCGGGGACGAGATCGGCTCCGAGGTACCCGAGGAGCAGCTCGGCGCCCGGCCGGTCGGCGTCGTGCCACACGTAGGCGTGGGAGGTGCCGAGCTCACCGTGGAGCTCCCAGATCAGGTCGTGCAGCTCGTCGCGGGTCGCGACCCGCTCGGCAAGCGGCCGGTAGCGGGCCACGACCGACTCCCAGTCGACGCCGGCCATGTCCTCCGACCAGTAGTGGTGGCGCATCAGACGGGCCGCCTCCTCGTACATCTGCACGTGCTCGGCGGCCGGGTCGACGGTGACCAGCACCCGGCCGAGGTCGAGCCCGAGGCGCGCCGAGGCGTCATCGCCCGCGGGGCGGTCGGCGGGCACCACCTCGAAGCTGGTCCCCTTGCGCACCACGAGGGCGTGGCCGCTGGCAGTGACCGCGACCGCGTCGGCCGCGTCGGCGAGCGTCGAGAGCTTCCCGGTGGTGAGATCCAGGTGCTCGAGGCGGGCCTTGGCCGGCTCGGCCGCTGGGTCGGCCCGACCCTGCCCGAGCCGCCCGTCGATCGGCAGCGACCGCCACACCAGTCCGCCGGCAGTGGCCCGCAGGTCGGCGAGGCGGCCGGCGGCCACCGGGAGCTCGACCAGCCTCCCGGCCAGGCCGTCGGGCTCGACTGCGACATCGGTCGCCGTCAGTGGGTCCGTCGGGCCCGGGCCGGGCGGTGCGGCGGCCGCGCCGTCGCGCACCAGACCGGGGGGGAGCCCCTTGCCCCCCGCCTCGGGGGACAGCGGGCCGGGCGTCGCGGCGGACAGGCGCAGCAGGTAGGGGCGGGTGGAAGTGGCGAACGCGAGGTCGAAGCGCACCTCGTCGTAGACCGGGTCGAAGGTGCGCCGGGACAGGAATGCCAGGTACCTGCCGTCGGGGGTGAAGACCGGAGACAGGTCGGTGAAGCGCAGAGGCGTGGCCTCCACGACCCGCCCGCCGGCGACCTCCCCGAGCCGGATCTGGCGCAGCCCGCCGACATCGTCGGCGTCCGCCGCGCCGGCGTGCGACCAAGCCAGCCAGCGGGAATCGGGCGACCAGGCGAGGCCGTTGGCGTTGTCGTAGGCGGAGCGGTCCAGCACCCGTACTTCGCCGCTGCCCACGTCGGTCACCCGTACCGAGCCGTCGTCGCCGGCGGTCGCGACCCAGGCGCCGTCGGGTGAGGCGACCAGCTCGACGACCTGGGCGAGCTGCCCGGCCGCGAGGCTCCGCCGGTCGGCCCCCTCCAAGCTGGCGACGAGGAGCGCGTCCTCGCCGGCGGCGTCGGTGACCCAGACCGCGCCGGCGGGCCCGAGCGGGGCAGGGAACCGGGCGCGGGCCCGGCCGCCCGGGGCGAGGGTGACCGCCGGGCCGTCGCGGTGGGCAAGCCATACGGCCGCCCCCCTGACCTGCAACACGCTCGCCCGGCCCTCCTGGTCGGGCACCAGGCGGGTGACCGCGTGGGCGGCATCCAGGGTGTAGGGACTCCGCCCGCGGCGAGCCGACCCGAAGCGCAGGTGGAGGCGGCGGGACGCCGAGCCGGGGTCGAGGCCATCGAGCAGCCACAGCTCGCCGGCGCTGCTGTAGACGACGCTGCGCCCGTCGGTGTGGGCGTTGCGGGCGTAGCTGTCGCCGTGATCGGTGTGCCGGCGCAGGTCGCTGCCGTCGGGAAGCCGCGAGTAGACGTTGGCCCACCCTTCGTGGTCGGACAGGAACACGATCCGCTCGCCGACCCAGCCCGGGTCCTCGAGCTGGCCGTCCAGGTCGGCGGCGAAGCGCCCGAAGCGCCCCGAGCCGTCCGGGTCGATCCACAGCTTGGCGGCGGTGCCCCCCCGGTAACGCTTCCACGAAGCGGCGCCGTGCGGGTTCTGGTCGACCCCGACCACCACCCCCCGACCGGGGGCCGG
>JAJZWW010000327.1 GCA_021846485.1 Actinomycetes bacterium | reverse complement strand
ACCTCACCCCGATGGGACAGCGTTTTGCGGAGGTCGGCGTGCCCGAATGGACGGCAAAGGTCTGGTTCGCATCGTTACTGCGCGACGGCTTCGCACTCACCGCTGCCGGCACCACCGAGCTGTTCTCCACCATCGGCGAAGGTGTGCTCCGCTCCGTCCTGGCCGGCCAAACCTTGACCCATGACCTCGACGCGGCGATCGAGCACATCATGAGCGGATTCCTCGAGCTGGCTGTCCATCCCGACGTACCCGGCGGCGTGCGTGCGCTTGCTGCCTCTGGAGCACGCCTCGTCACGTTGAGCAACGGCTCGACCGAGGTCGCAGAGAGACTCCTTGCGGCCGCCGGGATCCGTGACCACTTCGAGCGGCTGCTATCCGTCGAGGGCGCCGGGGTGTGGAAGCCAGCCGCGGCCGCCTACGAGTATGCGGCGCGCACCTGTTCGGTCGATCCGGCGGACATGCTGCTCGTCGCTGTGCACCCCTGGGACATCGACGGCGCCAAGCGAGCCGGCTTGCGCACCGCGTGGGTCAATCGTCAAGGTCGGCCGTATCCGGCCCACTTCCTCGCCCCCGACCACTCCGTCGCCGCCCTGTCGGAGCTTGCCGGAGTGGTCGGTTAGACCTTCCGGACTGACGTGTTCGGGCTCAGCCAAGGGCAGCGCCACGCCGGGACAGGACGGCCGTCGCTCCGCGCGCCGGGACGAGCACCGTCCCGGAGAGGCGCGCCCGTTCGCCACGAGCGTCCGTCGGCTCGAGGGTGAAGGCAGCGAGCAGCTCACTCAGCACGATCTCCATCTCGGCGAGTGCCAGCTCCGCTCCGAGGCATCGCCTCGTGCCCCCGCCGAAGGGTATCCACGTCGCGGGGTTCGGCACGGAGCCGCCGATAAGTCGCTCGGGGACGAACGCGTCGGGCGAGGAGTACAGCTCAGGGTGGCGGTGGACGAGCAGCGGCGCCACCACGACCAGGGTGCCCGCCTCAAGGAGATGGCCGGCCAGCTCGATCGGTGCCGTCAGCTCGCGTACGGTGTCGACGACCGGAGGCCGCCACCGGAGCACCTCGCGGATGACACCCTCGAGGTAGCTCTGGTCGCCAGCGGCGAGCGATTCCCCTAGCCGGGCGAGCACCGCCGGCTCACGCACGAGGCGCTCGATCGACCAGGCCAGGGCGGTCGCCGTCGTCTCATGTCCCACCAGCAACAGCGCCCGTAGCTCCTCGAGCAGCTCCCGGTCGGGCGTCGGTGAGTCGTGACCAGCCACATCGAGCAGGAAGTCGGCAACGTCATGGCGATCCGCCCCAGGATGGGCGCGCTTCGCAAGCAGCTCGACGATGGCCCGGTCGACGGCCTGCTGATGCTGGCGCACCCTTTGCAACGTCCGGTCGCGGAGCTGCCCCGACCCGAGCGGCCACAGCCACGTCCCGGCCAGCGCAGCGGGCCCGGTGGCACGCCTGACGAGGCGGTGGAGGCGATCGACCTGATCCTCGTCGGTCAGGCCGAGGACCACCTCGGAGATGACCGCGAAGGACAGATCCGAGAGCCGCGGCAGGAGCGGCATCGGCCCATCTGCAGGCCACTTCATCAGCTCGCGCCGCGTGACCTTGGCGATGGCTTCTCGACGGCGGGCAAGGCCGTCGCCGTGGAACAGCGGGTTGAGCATCCGGCGGCGCTCGCCGTGAGCATCTCCGTCCTGGCGAAGCACACAGCTCGGACCGAGCAGGGGGAGCACCCGTCCGGTCGCTGACCCGGTCGCTGAGGATGCCGGGTCGCTGCGGATCACGTCGTGCGCCGCCGAGGGGTCGCCGACCACCACGATGCGACCGACGGCTGGGAGCCGCAACGCGAAGAGGTCGCCGTGGTGGCGAGCCCAGGTCGTAAGCGATCCGACCGGGTCCACCCACATCGAGGCGAGCTGGACCAGTGGGGGAACTGCGACCGACGGGATCCCGGTCGCTCGGCAAGCGCTCGATGCGGTCACGAGCGCTTGCGCCGCCAATCGGCCAGGAGCCGCCGGGCCGCGTTGCGCCCCGGCAGGCCGGAGATACCACCCGTGGGCGAGCTCCCCGCCCCGGCGAGGAGCAGCCCGGCGACTGGGGTGTGGTGGTCGCCAAGCGCCCGGGTGGGCCGCACGGGGCCGAGCTGGTCCATCGTGATGTCGAGATGCATCGGGTGCGCCCCCGGCAGGCGGAGCTCGCTCGCCATCGTCTCTGGAGTCCGGACGTGCCAGTCGATGATGGAGTCTCGGAAACCGGGCGCGTGAGCCTCCATGTGGTCGATCATGGCCTCGGCGAACGTATCGCGATGCAAGGTCCAGCCGCCTTGGACTGTTGCCGGCGCGCATGGGCAGGCAAGATAAACGGTGTGGCGCCCCGGTGGAGCGAGCTCGGGATCGAGTGCGCTCGGCGTGAAGGCGTAGGTTGGCGGCTCCCGAGGCACCAGCCGGGCTTGGGCCTCAGCGAAGGCTTGGGCGAGCTCAGCGATCGTGCCGACGTGGCTCTGCAGGCCATTCCAGTCGCCGGCGACCGCACCGGGGTATGCGGGCAGCACGGTGGTGGCGACATGCACGACGAGCTGCACGGCGTTGCCGGCATGCGCGGCGCGGAGCCCCTCGACCACCGGTCCGCTCGGTGCCGGCTCTACGAGGTCGAACGCCGCGTGGGGATGGATGGCAGCCAGCACCGCGTCGGCCCGGTAGCGAACCCCGTCAGCGCTGCGTACGCCGCTCACTGCTCCCGCGCGGGTCTCGATGGCCACGACGGAGCAACCCGTGACCAGCTGCCCGCCATATAAGTTGAGCCGGCGCACCAGCGCGTCGGCGAGCGCCTGGGAGCCGCCGATCGCGTGCCACTGGCCGAAGCGGTGATAGGCGGCCTGCCAGATAGCGAAATACGCCCCTCCGGCCGCGTCCGGGCCGACCGAGGCATGGGCAGCGAACGCGGCGACCGGGGCCCGAACACGCTCGGTGGCGAACAGACTGGAGAGGAGCGAGCCGTACGGGGCCGTCGTCGCCGCGACCATAGCCGTGGGGCCCCCGATTCGGCGAAGCGCACGGAGACTGGCGAAGGTCGCCGGCAGGGCAGTGCGAGGTCCTCCCGCCTCGAGAAACCCGACTGCAGCATCGACCGTCGGCACCGCCCAGTCCATCCACGCCCCATAGCGGGCCGCCTCGGCGGGGTCGTCCTTGGCGAGGGCTGCGATCGTCGCGTCGATCGAGCGGAAGAACCGAAGCGGCGCCTGGCCCGGTGCAACGCCGAGCGCGAACGGGTCCATCTCGACGTAGTGCAGTCCCGCCCCGGAAAGATCGAGCTCCTCGGGGATGCTCGTCATGTTGATGATGTTGTGGGCTGCCGAGTGGGTGTCGAAGCGGAAGCCCGGGATCGTCTCTTCGGTGCGCGATCCTCCACCCGCGACCTCCGCGGCTTCGAGGACCGTCACCGCCACCCCGGCACGCGCCAGGTAGCAGGCGGCGACGAGCCCGTTGTGACCCCCGCCGACGACCACCACCTCCCGCTCAGCGTGCACGACGGACCCGCCCAAGCACACGGACATCGGCGGCTCCCTGCCGGTTCAATGGCCCCACCTCACCAGCCTGCTCGATCACCGCGCAGAAACTGTCGTTGTCCCACGAGATACCCCCGCGCCATCTGCAACACCGGGCGCCGCTGGCAGTCCTTCTCCCTCTTGAGGATCAAGATCACCTCGATCCTCGTCACCCCGCCCCTGCCTCTGCTCGCCCACGCGCCGTCGTCCTCACGCGCGACCCTCCGTCGGTTCAGGTGCCTCTGCCCGAGCCCTTTGGCCTGCGAAGCTGGCGGGCTCGGCGGCGAAGCGTTCGGCGCAGCGGTCCGAGCAGAAGAAGAACCGCCGGCCCTCGCAGCTGTCCGTCGCGGGTGCGTTGGCTCGCTCGACCTGCATGCCGCACACGGGGTCGATGGCGTAGCCGGCCCCGCCGCCCAGGCGTTCACGGTTTCGGTAGGCCCAGTAGAGCCCGGCGAAGACGACCAGGAACACGACGTTCAACACGGTGGTGTAGTCGATCGAGAAGTGCTCGGGCACGACCCGCAGCGGCCGGACGGTCGGCACGATACCCGCCGCGGTGAAGATCGCCTCGGTGGCAAGGCCAGCCGCGGCCATGACCGCCCAGAACACCGCGAGCAGGCGCAGGGCCAGGTGCCCGCCGTAGAACTTGCGGTAGATCAGCAGCAGTGGCATGGCGATCAGGTCGGCGAAGACGAAGCTCACCACCCCGCC
>JAJZWW010000326.1 GCA_021846485.1 Actinomycetes bacterium | reverse complement strand
CCCGGTTGCGTCGCCGGCCGGTGCCGGCCGGCGCGAGCGGGGCCGGCGGGGCGACGACCGGGCGGGGAGGGGCCACTGGCAGGGCCGCCAGGTCGGGGGTCACGGTGCGCGACGGGTGACCCAGGTGGCGCTGGAGGGTGGCGACGTCGGTGGTGACCTCGGGGGTGACCAGGGTCACCACCACCCCGTCGGCGCCGGCCCTGCCGGTGCGCCCCGAGCGGTGGGTGTAGTCCTTGGCGTCGCCGGGCGGGTCGAAGTGGACGACCACCCCGACGCCGTCGACGTGGATCCCCCGGGCGGCCACGTCGGTGGCTACCAGGGCGTCGACCCGGCCCCCGACGAAGGAGGCCAGCGCCCGGTCCCGCTGTGGCTGGGAGCGGCTGCCGTGCACCGGGGCGGCGCTCACCCCGGCCGCGGCCAGCCGGCGGCACACCCGGTCGGCGCCGTGGCGCGTCCGGCAGAACACCATCGCCGGGGCGTACGCCCGCACCAGTGCGGCGGTCACCTCGGTGCGCTCCTCGCGGGTCGTGCGCCACCACAGGTGGGTGACGTCCCCGGTGGTGTCGTCGGTGCCGGCCACCTCGTGGCGGGCAGGGTCGTGGAGGTAGCGCTTCACGACCTGGTCGACGTCGCCGTCGAGGGTCGCCGAGAACAGCAGTACCTGGCGGGGCGTGCCGACCTGGTCGAGGAGGCGGCGCACGGCCGGCAGGAAGCCCATGTCGGCCATCCGGTCGGCCTCGTCGAGCACCACCCAGCGCAGCGCTCCGAGCTCCACGTCGCCCTGGGCGATCAGGTCCTCCAGACGTCCGGGGCAGGCGATGAGCAGGTCGACACCCCGACGCAGGGCCTGGCGCTGCGGGTGGTAGCCGACGCCGCCGTAGACCGCGGCGAGGCGAGCCCCGACCGCCGAGGCCAGCGGGGTGAGCACCGAGGTCACCTGGGCAGCCAGCTCCCGGGTGGGCAGCAGTATCAGGGCCTGGGGCCTACGGGGCTCGCTCCAGTGGTCGGCGGCGGCCAGCCCGGCGAGGAGCGGTAGCCCGAAGGCGAGGGTTTTCCCCGATCCCGTGGGAGCCTTCCCGCAGAGGTCCCGTCCCGCCAGGGCGTCGCGCATCGTGGCGGCCTGGATGGGGAACGGCTCGGTGATCCCCTGGCGGGCGAGCGACGTGACGAGGACCTCGGGCAGGCCGAGGTCGGCAAAGGTGGCGGTGATGACAGGCTCCATTGGCCGTGGGGGGAAGCGGGCCAGTGGGCCCCGCCGGCTTCGATGCCGGCGACCACCGGGCAGGCCCGGCAGCGACCGGGTCACCATACCAGCCCGGGGTCCCTAGACTGCGAGCGGTGAGGGTGGCCCGCACCCCCGCAGCGCCCGAAGGGGGAGCGATGAGCGCGACGGACTCCGGCCTACGGCCCAGCAGTGGGAAGCTGCGGATCCCGACGCCACCGAGCTTCGACGACCCGGTGGAAGAGCGCGAGCACCGCAAGGCGCGCCTGGCGGGCGCCCTGCGGATCTTCGGGCGCTTCGGCTTCTCCGAGGGGGTTGCCGGCCACATCACCGCCCGCGACCCGGAGAGGACCGACCACTTCTGGGTGAACCCGTTCGGCACGAGCTTCCGCCACGTCCGGGTGTCGGACCTGATCCTCGTCAACCATCTGGGCGAGGTGGTGGAGGGGGACCGACCGGTGAACCGGGCGGCGTTCGTCATCCACTCGGCGATCCACCAGGCCCGCCCCGACGTGGTGTCCGCGGCGCACGCCCACTCGGTCCACGGCAAGGCGTGGTCGGCCCTCGGCCGGCCCCTCGACCCGATCACCCAGGACGCATGCGTGTTCTACGAGGACCACGCAGTGGTCACCGACGGCGGCGGGGCGATCGTGCTCGACGAGAACGCCGGCAAGGCGCTGGCCGCCGGCCTGGGACCGCACAAGGCCGCCATCCACCGCAACCACGGGCTGTTCACCGTCGGCCAGAGCGTGGACGAGGCGGCGTGGTGGTTCGTCACCATGGAACGCTCCTGCCAGGCCCAGATCCTGGCCGAATCGGTCGGGACCCCCCACCTGATCGACCACGCCGACGCTCGCTACACCTACGAGCAGACCGGCTTCCCGCTGGCGGGGTGGTTCAGCTTCCAGCCGTTGTGGGACGAGGTGGTCCGCAGCGACCCCGACCTGTTCGACTGATCCCCGACCGGGCCGGGGGCCCGGGCCCGGGGACCGCGCCGCGGGCGTTGAGCCCATAGCGGAGCCCGGATCTGCGAGCATCGCGGCGTGAGAAGCGGGCGGGTGTGGCTGATCCTCGGGGCGGCCGCAGGGGTGGCGATGGCCCTCGGCCACTTCCCCTACCTCGCCGGCGCGGCGCGCACGCTCGCCGGCACCGCCGTGGCGCTCGTCGGCAGCGGCGGCCACGCGCTGATCGGGGCGGCGGCCCGCCACGGCGCCTCCCGCCGGTCGATCCTCGGAGTCCAAGCGGTGGTGGCGGTGGTCGTGCCGGGAGTGACCGCGTGGCTCTGCGTGCTCGTCGCCCGGGGAGCCATGCGCCTCCGGTGGGTGGTCGCAGTACTGCTCGTGGCCCTGGGAGCGGCCGCGTTCGCCTACCACTCCGGGGGGGTGGCGAGCGGGACCCTACTGCTCGGCCTGGCCGCCGGGGTGGTGGCGGTGACCCTGACCGGCCCGTTGGTCGCCGCACCCCTCGCGGCCGTCGCCGGCCTGCTGGCGGGGTCCTACCTGCCCACGGTGGTGGTCGACGGCAGCGTGGGCCGCCCGGTGGTCGAGGACCTCCACCAGGCCATCTACGGCCGGGCCGGCGACCCGCTCGGGTTGCACCTGGTGCTGCTGGTCGTCGCCCTCGCCCCCTTCGCGTTCGCCCTGCGCGCGGTCCTGCGCAAGTAGGCGCCCCTACCACCGCCTACCACCGGCTCAGCGCTCCGGGGGTGGGGCTACGCCCCACCCCCGCCGGCGGCGGGGACCATCACCAGCGTGCCGTTGTGGCCGCCGAAGCCGAAGGAGTTGGACAGCGCCGGCCCGGGCTCCCACGACCGGGGTCGGCCGACGACCAGGTCGAGGGAGACGCCGGGGTCGGGCACCTCCCAGCCGGCGGTCGGCGGGATGCTCCGGTGGGCGAAGCTGAGCGCCAGGGCGGCGGCCTCGAGCGAACCGGCCGCCCCGAGGGAATGGCCGGTGATCCCCTTGATCGAGGTGACCGCCGGACCGGGTGAGCCGAACACCTTGACGATCGCCTCCGCCTCGGCCGCGTCGTTCTTCGGGGTGGAGGTCCCGTGGGCGTTGATGTGGGTGATCTGCGCCGGCTGGAGGTCCGCGTCGGCGAGGGCCAGCTCCATGCACGCCACCGCGCCGGCCCCCCCCGGCGCCGGCGCGGTGATGTGGTGGGCGTCGGCGGTGCTGGCGGCACCGGCCAGCTCGGCGTACACCTGCGCCCCGCGCGCGATGGCGCGCTCCATGTCCTCCAGGACCAGGACCGCGCCTCCCTCGCCCATGACGAAGCCGTCGCGGCGGGCGTCGAACGGCCGGGAGATGCCGGTGGTGGACAGCGCGGTCATGTTGCCGAACCCGGCCAGGGACAACGGCGTCATGGCGGCCTCGGCCGAGCCGGCGAGGACCACGTCGCAGCGGCCGGTGGCCACCAGGCGGGCACCGTTGCCGACGCTGTGGGTGCCGGCCGCGCAGGCGGTGACCGTCGCCTCGCAGGGTCCTCTCATCCCGTAGCGCATCGAGATGTCGGCGGCCGCCCGGTTGCCCATCATCATCGGCACGAGGAACGGGCTCACCCGGCGAGCCCCTCGCTCCATCAAGACGGTGTGCTGCTCCTCGAACACCGTGATGCCCCCGATGCCGGTGCCGACCAGCACCCCCGCCCGCTCGGGGTCCCCGACCAGGGCGTCGACCCCGCCGGCGTCCTCGACCGCCTCGGCAGCGGCCACCGCGGCGAACTGGGTGAACGGGTCGACCCGGCGCACCTCCTTCGGCCCGTAGATCGCCGCGGCGTCGAGGTCGACGACCCGCCGCTCGCCGGTCGGAGCCGGCCCGAGCAGGCCAGCCCAGAAGGCCTCCCGTCCGATCCCGCAGGGCGCCACCACCCCGACCCCGGTGACCGCGACCCGCCTCCCCGCCACCGCCCGCCCGCCGCCGGGGGTGGCCTGGAGCGCCCTCATCGGCGTCCCCGGCGGGGCTGCGCCCCGCGCCCATCGGCGGCGGGGGCCCCAACCCCGCCGCCCTGCCGGGTGAGCTACGCTCCCACGACAGAGGTTC
>JAJZWW010000325.1 GCA_021846485.1 Actinomycetes bacterium | reverse complement strand
TAGACGCGCTCGGCGCCGACGCCGAGCATCTCGGCGGCCTCCTCACCGTAGGAGGGCTCGTCGGGGTCGTGCTCGTAGCGGTGGACCTCGAAGGCGATCCCGGCGCGCGCTGCGACCGTCACTGCCGGGGTGGGACCGGCGGGCGGGCTCATCCGATGGCGCCCACCCGCCGGCCGATGCGCTCGACGGCCACCGCGAGGCGGTCCTCGGAGGCGACCAGCGCGAAGCGCACCCACCCGGAGCCGCCCGGGCCGTAGAGGTCCCCGGGGGAAGCGACGATCCCGGCCCGCGCGGCAAGGTGGCCGACCCAGGCCCAGGCGTCACCCCGCGGGGCCCCGACCCACAGGTAGAACCCGCCGCCGGGGAGGTCGACGTGCACCCCGGCGTCGGCCAGCCCGGCGGCGAGGATCGACAGCCGCCGCCGGTAGCGCTCCCGCTGCACGGCGGCGTGGGCGGTGTCCGCCAGGGCGGCGACCGCGGCGCGCTGTGCCGGACCGGGCACCATCATGCCGGCGTGCTTGCGGACCTCTCGCAGGTAGTCGACCAGGTCGGGGTCGCCGGCGTACCACCCGACCCGCAGGCCGGCGAGGTTGGACCGCTTCGACAGCGAGTGCAGCGCGACGACGCCGTCGAGGCCAGAGGACAGGATCGTGCGGGGAGGTCCGTCCCAGGTGAGCTCCACGTAGCACTCGTCGCTGAAGACCGGCACGCCGTGGCGCCGTCCCCACGCCGCGGCGGCGGCGAGGTCGTCGAGGCCGCCGGCGGGGTTGCCCGGCGAGTTGACCCATACCATCGCCGCCCGGGCGGCGTCGGCCGGGTCCACCGCGGACAGATCGAGGCGCCAGTGCCCGTCGAGGGGCACCGGGACCGCCCGCAGGCCGGCGAGCTCAGCGCCCATCGCGTAGGTCGGGTAGGACACCGCCGGGTAGAGGACCGTGTCCCGGGACGGGTCGCGCAGGTGCAGCCACTGCGGGGTGGTGGCCACCAGCTCCTTGGTGCCGACGCAGACCCCGACGGCGTCGGCGGCCACCCCGGTGACCCCGAAGGTCCCCTCCAGCCAGGCGACCACCGCCTCCCGGAGCGCCGCGGTGCCCACCGACGGCGGGTAGCCGCGGACCGCCCCGCCGGCGTCGGCGTCGGCGAGGGCGGCGAGCACCGAGGCGGGGGGAGGGTCGGTGGGGGTGCCAATCGACAGGTCCACCGCCCCGCCGGGCAGGGCGTCGGCCGCGGCGCGGGCGGCCGCGAGGCGCTCGTAGGGGTACGGGGGCGGAGCCCACCGGGCGGGGGGAGCAGCGGGGCCATCCGGCGGCGGTCCATCCGGCGGCGGGCCATCCGGCGGCGGGCCGGCGGGGGCGCTCACGACGGCTCGGCCCCGACCCGGTAGGAGGTGAAGCGGGCCGCTCCGGCGCCGTCGAGGCGCACCCGC
Source organism: Actinomycetes bacterium (assembly GCA_021846485.1). Classification (GTDB taxonomy): domain Bacteria; phylum Actinomycetota; class Acidimicrobiia; order Acidimicrobiales; family Palsa-688; genus JAKAQB01. The sequence continues at coordinate 2,856 of JAJZWW010000325.1, read as the reverse complement.
AGGCGGGCGGCGTCGGGTTCGTGGGTCTCGACGAGCACCTCGCCCTCGCGGTGCAAGGCGGCGAGGATCTCGCCGTGGTCGTAGGGGACCACCAGATCGACGACCGGCAGAGCGGCCCGGAGGCGGTCCCCGACCGCCCCGAGCAGCCCGTCGATCCCCTCCCCGCTCGTCGCGGACACGACCAGGGCGCCGGAGTGGCGGCCAGCGAGAACTGCGGCCGGGGCGCGGTCGGCCTTGTTGAACACGAGCAGCTCGGGCACGCCGTCGGCGCCGATCTCGGCCAGCACCGCTCGGACCGCATCGATCTCCCCCTCGGGGTCGGGGCTCGCGGAGTCGACCAGGTGGACGAGCAGGTCGGACTCCCTCACCACCTCCAGGGTCGAGCGGAACGCCTCCACCAGCTGGTGGGGCAGCTTGCGTACGAAGCCGACCGTGTCGGAGAGCAGCACCGCCTCCCCGCCGGGCAGCTCGCGGCGCCGGGTGCGGGGGTCGAGCGTGGCGAACAGCCGGTCCTCGGCCACTACTCCGGCGTCGGTCAATCGGTTGAGCAGGGTCGACTTGCCGGCGTTGGTGTAGCCGACGATCGACACCGAGAACAGCCGGGTGCGGCGGCGGCCCTTGCGCTGCAGGCGGCGGGTCTGGGTCACCTGCCGCAGCTCGGACTCCAACCGGGCCACCCGCCGCAGGAGCCGCCGGCGGTCCTCCTCGAGCTTGGTCTCGCCGGGACCCCGGGTGCCGATCCGTCCGGCCTGCTGCGAGAGGCCGACCCCCCGGCCCCGCAGCCGGGGCAGCCGGTAGCGGAGCTGGGCGAGCTCGACCTGGGCCTTGCCCTCTTGGGTACGGGCGTTCTGGGCGAAGATGTCGAGGATCACTGCGGTGCGGTCGATGGCGGTGCGCCCGAGGATCCGCTCCAGGTTGCGGGACTGGGCGGGGGACAGCTCGTCGTCGAACACGACCGTGTCGGCGTCGACCGCCTCGCAGAGGTTGCGAAGCTCCTCGGCCTTGCCCTTCCCGAGGTAGGTCGCCGGGTCGGGGGCATCCCTGCGCTGCAGCACCCGGGCGGCCTCGTCGGCGCCCGCGGTGTCGACGAGCAGGGCCAGCTCGTCGAGGTGCCGTCGGGTCTCCTCCCCCGACGCCGGCGGGACGGTCACTCCGACCAGGACGATCTTCTCCCGGAACGACCGTTCGATCAGGCTCATCCGAGCGGTACCTCGCAGGTGGCGACCCGCTCGCTCGGCCCGGCGAGCCGGGCGGTGCCGTCGGCCAGGAGGCGCACGACGAGCGACCCGCCGGGCTGGTGGACGGTGACGGTGGCGCCGACGCGACCCCAGTGGTGGAAGGCGACGGCGGCGGCCACCGAGCCGGTCCCGCACGCCTCGGTCTCCCCCACGCCGCGCTCCCAGACCCGCATGGTCAGCTCATCGGGCCCGGGGCCGAGGGCGACCAGCTCCACGTTGCGCCCCTCCGGGTCCGAGGCATCGCCGGCGCCGAGCCCGGGACCGAGGGCGGCGAGGTCCGACCCGGAAGGGTCGGGACCGGCTACCACCAGGTGGGGGTTGCCGACCCGGACCCGGAGCCGGCCGTGGTCGACGTTGCAGCACCCCGCATCCCCACCGAGGATCTCCGGGCGGCCCATGCCCGACTCCGCCCACACCAGCCCGGGGCCGCGGGGGCTGACCTCCACCGATCGCGGTCCGGCGGGGGTGGCGACCTCGACCGGCGCGCCCGGCCCGAGGATGCCGGCGTCGAAGGCCGCGTGGGCCAGGCAGCGCAGCCCGTTGCCGCTCATCTCGGCCTCGGAGCCGTCGGCGTTGAACAGCCTGAAGCACAGCGCCTCGGACCCGGCCCGCCCGACCCCCCCGCCGGCGGGCAGGCGCCGCCCGACAACCAGGCCGTCGGCGCCGATTCCCCTCCGGCGATCGCAGAGCCGCCGGGCGAGGGCGCCGTCGGGCTCGATCCCCGGGTCGAGCGCGACGAGGAAGTCGTTGCCGAGCCCGTGGTACTTGCCTACGGCGAGGACCTCCGGGCGGGGACCCCGGCCCTCGCGGCGCGTCGCGGGAGCCGGTGGGGCGGGGCGGGCGGCGGTCATGGCGCGCTCCAGTCTCTCAGCAGCCGGGCGGTGACGGCCAGCGGATTGCCCCCCACCTCGGTCCAGGGCGACCCTCGGGTCGCGCCACGAGGAAACCCGCGACCGAGCGGTCCGGTCGCAGCAGACCAGACAGAAGACCAGCAGGCTGGCTCCCTGTCCGCACCCAGTTCAGTAGTTGCCGTACCCAGTTCAGTAGTTGGCCGGGGGCGGATCTCCGGAGCAACCGTGGGTATCGTCGCGTCGGCGTCGCTGGGGCCGGCTAGTGCCAGGTCGGCGCCGGCCCAGCGCCTCTCAGCGTGGCGCCCAGGGCCTGGAGGCGCGTGGCGCCGAGGGCCTGGAGGCCGAGCCGAACGTCGCGATGGATCTGGGTGGTCGTCGTTCCGAGCAGCACTGCCGCTTCGCGGGCCTTCCGGCCGCTGCCGACCAGGGCGATCGCTTCTCGCTCTCGGGTCGACAGACCGGCTCCGGCCAGCTCGCCGCCTCGGTCCGAGGGGCTGATCCGACGGCCACGGGGCGTGAACCTCCTCGGCCAGGATGTGCCAGAGCCACGGCGGGCCGGCCACCAGGACGGCGCGGTGCGTCACCGCGCTCACCACCGCGTCGACGACGACCTCCTCGGCGCGGTGACACTGCCCGCTGTAGAGGTAGGTTCTTTTGGGGTCAGCGGGGACCTCCGCCACACCCGGCGGAACGAGGTTTTGGCAGTGCTGGAAGCCGTCTGTTGGGTTGATGGTCACACCCCACACGTATGTTCGGTCCTGTGGAGT
>JAJZWW010000324.1 GCA_021846485.1 Actinomycetes bacterium | reverse complement strand
GTAGGCCAGGTTCTCGGTCATGGCGACGTTGGTGTAGAGCCGCACCTCGCTCAGTCCGGCCGCGCGGGCACGTTCGTCGGCCAGGTCGAGAAGGAGCTTCCCGATCCCAAGCCTCTGCGCGCCCGGTGCCACGGCGAGGTTTCCCAGCAGCAGGTGATCCTCGCGAAGGCTGAGTACCACTTGGCCGACGAGCGTCGAGTCTCGCTCGGCTACCCACACCTCGTCGTGGCTGATGGCGGCGGCGTAGTCGTCGGTCATCGGCGCCGGCTCCCGGCCGATGCTAGCCACGTAGGGCGCGTAGGCAGACCGTGCCAGTTCGGTCATCGCCGGTGCGTCCCCGACGCCGGCCCGGCGTACGGTCGGCGTCGCTGCGAGCGCCGAGCGGTGACGTGCGCTCAGCTTCTCCAGGACCTCGATGGCGTCATCGACACTCTCGTGGGGGACGAGTAGGTGGTCGTGGTGGTAGCCGGCGACGACGTTGCAGCTGATTCCTGCTTCGCCGAGCGCGCCGGCCACTGCCGCGGTGAGGCCGATGGCGTCGAGGGGGGAGCGCACCTCGAGGGTGATCCAACCGGCGACGAAGTCGTAGGACAACCGTGCGTGGTCCGCGTCTTGGCGGGTGACCAAGATGCTTCGGCCCTCCGGTTCGACGACGCTGGCGAGGACAGCCGGGTCTCGGACTGACATGGCGCTGTCTACGACGAAGACGTACTCGCCGGGCTGTGGCCGCGGCGACATGGCGGCGAGGAGCACGTCCAGGTTCGCGTCGGGCCTCACGTCTGTGAGTCTTCCATCACGCGGCATACGGCCCGGCCTTGTGACCGCTCACCGATGGGTGGGTGGTCACCGCAAGCCTGCCCGATGCATGACCGCCATCGTGGTCGTAGGCACGTGGCTGGGCTTCATGCCGCCTTGCCTGCTACCCCGAGGGCGACGCTCGCTGCGACGGCGAGGACCACGCCTACGGCCTGTAGGTGTGCCAGGCGTTCTTTGGTGATGATGCGGGCGCAGGCGATCGTTCCGAGCGGGTAGAGGGCCATGAGGGCGGCCATGACGGCCAGGTTGCCGCGGTGGATGCCGACGATCACGATCACGTCGGCGACTGCTTGGCTGGCACCGCTTGCCAGCGCGACCCGGCGTGAGACGAGACGACCCGTCGGCTGCGCGGTCATCACCAGTTGGGCGTGCCGGCGCGACCGATGGTGGTGGAGGGCGGCGAGCACGCCCAGGACCGCGGTGCCGACGGCGAACTCGACGACAACGGGGGCGGCTCCAGACGCAGGGGGTGTGAGGTCCAGGACGACGAGGTAGGCGCCGGTCACGATCCCTGCGCCGAGGCCGGTGAGCAGGGCGCGTGTGGTGAGGTAGCTCGTGCCGGCCGGGTCGTAGGCGAGCAGCGCCCCGGAGACGACCACGGCGCCGATGGCAGTCTCGCCGGGGACACCGAGTCGCTCGCCGTGGGTGAGGCCGTAGGCGACGGGGACAAGAGCGGCGACGACCGCGACGAGGGGGGCGAGGACGCTCACCGGGCCGAGGGCGAGGGCGCTGTAGAGCAGCCAGATCGACCCGGCCGCCGCCACACCGGCGACCGCCCCGAAGATCATGGCTCCAGGCGACCAGCTTGACGCGACCATGGGGAGGAGCAGTCCGCTGGTGGCCGTGCCGGCAGCGAAGGCCAGCAGGGTCACGTGGAGGGCGGGGAGGCTGCGGGCTGCGAAGCCGCCGAGGAAGTCGGAGGTGCCGTAGACGATGGCGGCGGCGAACCCGAGAGCGACGACCGTGCCCATGCGTCACCAGTGAACCACTTATGCTGGTGACGTGCCAGGGGTGCCGGTCCGTGTGGCGCTCGTCGTCGAGTTCTTGAACACCGTCGACATCGACGAGGACGTCGACCTGCTCTCCAACTACGCCGAGTACCGGCAGTGGGCGGGGGAGCGTGGGTTGCGGGCCACCAAGCGTGTCGTCGCCCGCCAGCTGCGAGACGCCATCCGTGACCTGCTGGCCGGCGGCGCCGCGCAGTTGCCACATGTCGAGCTCACGGTCGGGATCGACCCCGGCGGCGTGCCGCACGTCGAAGGAGACGACGTGGCGACCCGGGTGCTGTCTGCTCTGCTCGCCTTGGTCGAGCGCGGCGAGTGGCCGCGGATGAAGCTGTGCCCGAACCCGGTCTGCCTCGAGGCGTTCTACGACCGCTCGAAGAACCGGTCGCGCACCTGGTGCGACATGGCAGGATGCGGCAGCGCCGCCAAAGCCCGCGCCTACAGGCAGCGACGGCGACCACGGTGAGCCCGGCACGCCTTGCTGCGCTGACCGGCACGGTGCCGGTCGTCACGGGAGAATCCCCGAACGCAGTGACATCGGTGTCCTTAGCGGCTGGGAACCTGGCGACCTACGTAGGCGTTATCTCGTCATGACCACCATCGCGCGCCGCCTCCCGGTTGTCCTCTTTGTCGCCGTGAGCGTGGCGGGCTGCTCATCGATTCATCCCAACGAGGCGGCCGCGACAGCAGGCTCTTCCGCGACCTCGGAGAAGCTCCCGCCTGCCAAGTCAGCGTACCCTTCTGGCTCCAGCGCGTCCGGTCGACCATGTAGGCCCAGCTCCCTGAAGGTCCATGGCGGACGCCAAGGAGCAGAATCGGGTGCTTACGGCGAGGTAATCGTGACGAACACCGGTACGAACCCCTGCCTGATGCCCGGCCACCCCACGGTGGCTTTGATTGACCATCGCGGGCATTCGCTCCGCATTACGGCTGCTACCTCGACGAGCAAGCTGCCGCCCATCACTTTGAGGCCGTCGGTTAGCACCGACCTAGTGATCATCTGGTCCAACTGGTGCGCAAAAGCGCCCGGCGACCTGCAGGTCAAGCTGACCCTGCCGGGTGGAGCGGTGGCCGGCCCGTTCGACGGTCCTCCGAACTACAACTACGTGCCCCCGTGTCTCTCGCCCAGCCAACCGTCGACACTAGCCATCAGCGGCTACTCCTCGACCAAGGGCCTCCCAGCGTCCTAGCAGACAACAGCATTGGAGCGCTACCGGTCGCGGCTTCCTGGTACCGGCAACCGAACATATCGAGCTCTCGGCCGAGCGACGTATGCCAGGTCGTCCCAGAAGCCCAACCCTCCGCGGGCACCCCCCAGCGGGGAGCATCGAACGTAGGGGCGTGCCGCTGGGCGATCGGCCGACGGGACGGCTGGATGGCCAGCGCCATCTCATGTATGTCATACTGACATACATGAGCCACGCGGGTAGCGATCAGGGGAGCAGCGAGCTGGCGACCCTGCGCCAGCGGTTGGTCGAGGCCGAGGAGGAGTACCGACGGACCCGAGCTGAGGACTACGTGGTCCGCCTCGTCAGGGACGCAACGATCGTGGATGCTCACCGCGGCGGACTGTCCTCCCGCGAGATCAGCTCCCTGGTCGGTGACATCGGTCAGTCCAACGTCGTCCGCACCCGGCGGCGAGCTACGACCAGACGGGAAGTCGTACCCCAGGGACTTCTGGATCCTGCGGACGCGGTCAGAGCCTCCGGCATGGGACCGGCCGCGTTCATCTCCGCGGTCCGGGAGGGACGGATCAGGCCTCTGGAGCTGGCCGGCGGCGTCAAAGCCTTCCGGAGAGAGGACGTCGAGGCCCTGGCCGCGAGGGCGTCGCATCGCTGACCCGGGACGTCCCGGTGTCCACTGACGGGCCCATCAGGTTCTCACTGGAGGAGATGGCGACCATCATCGAAGACCTCATGAGGATTGCAGACGAACTCAACCGGAGCGGGGATGAGGTGAACGGGTACTTGCTCGACCTCGTGACCAACAGGCTCCTCGACCGGAGCTTCGGCGGCGACGCTGGCCCCGATCTCCGCTGAGCGCACCAACGGTTGCAGTCGCCGATCGCCATGTGGCGATGCGTCCACCAGCGACCCCAACACTTCCGCTGAGCGCTGCGAGCCGCCGCCCGCCGGGCGATCAGCGCTCGGGAGGCGGGTCGGAGACGGTGAGCGTCGACAGCGCCAGGCGTTGACCGCCTTCGGGCTCGAAGTTGTCCGGGGCCAGCCAACGCTCGTAGGCGGCGGCGAGGCGGGGCCACTCGGCGTCGGTGATCGACAACCACGCCGTGTCGCGGTTGCGGCCCTTGACCACGACCGCCTGGCGGAAGACGCCCTCGTAGACGAACCCGAGCCGCTGCGCCGCCCGGCGGGACGGCGCGTTGAGGGAGTCGCACTTCCACTCGTAGCGTCGGTAGCCCAACTCCTCGAAGACAAGGCGCATCAAGAGCGCCATGGCCTCGGTG
>JAJZWW010000323.1 GCA_021846485.1 Actinomycetes bacterium | reverse complement strand
CATCGACGATCTGCTCGACACGCTCACGCGTGCGGCATGACCTGGGTACTCACGGGTAGCGGCCACCGCCGAGGGACGCTCAAAACAGCGAAACTCCACCAGAGAGTTCGTGGCCGATTTCACCGCCCGGGTGGCGGCCCACGAGCCGGTGCTCGGGGTGTTCAACGCTGACGGGTCACCGTCGCCGGCGACGTCCACCACCTACGCGTTGTACATGAACGCCCTGCGCCGGGTGTTGCGTTGGGCGATGGAGACCGCCGCCGCGCAGGCCGCGGGACTTCCACGGGAGTTCATCGTGGCCTTCCCCGCCGGAGGGGCGGTGTCGTCCAAGAACCCGCGGCCGTTCAGCGACGCGGTACTGCGGGAGGTGAGCGACCCGGCCAACATCGCCCTGCTGGGCGCCATGGACCCCAACGACGGCGGCCTGGCCGACATGTGGTCGATCCAGGTCAGATGCGGGCGTCGGATCAGCGAGGTGATCGGGCTGCGCTTCGACTGCGTGAGCGAGCATCTGGGCCGGACCTGGATGTGGGTGGACATGACCAAGGTCGGCAAGCTCGACTACGCCACCCAGGTCCCCCGCGACGTCTTCGACGTGATCGTGGCCCGCCAGGCCAAGACCGAGGAGAAGTTCCGGCTCAAGCACGGAGTAGTGCCCACCGCCGGCCAGCGGAGGACGATCGCGCTGTTCCCGAGCCGGGTCGCCAACCCGAGCTTCGAGCGTTCGGTGTCGACCCAGTCGTTCGCGGTGGCGTTCAAGGCGTGGCTCGAGTTCGACCAGATGCGCCTGCCGGGGCACACCACCCACCAGGCCCGCCACACCCTGGCCACCAGGTTGGTCAACGCAGGGGCCAGCATGGCGCATGTCAAACGGATCCTGGGGCACGTGTCGGAGCGGATGAGCGACTCCTATGTTCTCATTGCCGGCTCCCAGGTGGAGCCGTTCCTCCAACAGGTGTGGGTCACCGGGCCCGGCAACCACAACCCGGGCCAGGTGGTGCTGACCCCGACCGCGGCGGAGACGACCACGGCCGAGCAGCTGATGATCGACCTGGCCGCGGTGCCCACCGAGCACGGCCTGTGCACCTTCAAGCCGGTGGTCGGCGGCCACGACTGTCCCTTCGACCGCCAGTGCCACTCCTGCGAGCATTTCGTGTTGACCGGGGCCGACTACGGCTACTGGAGGCGCCAGGAGCAGCGCTGGGCGGCGATGGCCGAGGGTGCCCCGGACCCGACCGCACGCGACTACATCTACGGGGTGTTCGAGAAGAGCTCGCAGGCCATCGCCGGGCTGGAGAAAGCCCTACTCGCGTTGGGCCTGCTCGATCGGGCCAGGGAGCTCGACCTGCGCAGCCCCCACCAAGACTTCTTCGACCCCGTCTGGAGGCAGGGCTGGCGGGCCGACGACCTGGTCCACCTCGGTGCCGCAGAACCGGCCGCAGAACCGGCCGCAGAGGCTCCTGAACGGCCCGTTGACGATAGCGACGGCGAAGAGGGGGCGGTCGCATCATGACCGACTCCGCGGCGACGCCCGAAGCGGCGGGGAGACCGGCGCCGCAGCAGGCCATCGACGCCCGCCGGCGAGACACGGCCATCAAGGTGACCGCGGTCGGCAAGGCGGTCAAGGCGGTGGGTCGCACCGGCGTTCCCGTCACTCGTGCGGGGGTGTCCCGCCTGGCCGGGGTGTCACGATCGTTCACCTACGAGAACCACGATGCGAACACGATGATCGCCACGGCACAGTCAAGGACCCAGGCCCAGGCCGGCGACCGGGCCGAGAAGCTGACCGCCCAACAACAAGCGGCCTGGCAGGAACGAGCCCTCAACGCCGAGGACCAGCTGCGCCAGCTGCGCCGCGAGCTTGGCACGCAGCGCCAACTGGTCGGTGACCTGCTCGGGCGGCTACGAGAACCGAACGGCACGTGGATCCAAGAAGACCGGGACCGGCTCCGCCAAGAGAACGAGCATCTTCGCCACGAGCGGAACCAGTTCCTGCGAGACCGCGATGACCTGCACCGCAAGCTCGACGGCGCCCGAGCCAACGTCTCCCGGCTCGCCGAGCAGCGCGTCACGACACTGTTCCCCGACGGCCCGGCAAGGACGACTCCGTGACCACCCTCGCTCATGGCCGTGGCACCTGGAGGCGGGCGGGATGAGCCGCCGGCGTCACCGCCGCCGCAGCCAGCCCCGTGCTATCGGCCCCGTCCCGGACCCCTGCGACGATGGCCGTGGCCTCGGCTGGGTTGAGTGGTGCGGGCAGCGGATGTTCGTCGTCGACCACACACCCGCCGGGTTCCCGATCGGAGTCTTCGAAGACGAGACGGACGGCGACTGGATCGACGATCCCGCAAGCCGGGCCGACGAGGAGCTCTCGTGACACGAGCGCCACGGTGAGCCCCTCGGATGGGCCCCGCCGAGTGCAGCCATGCACACAGGCCGACCGACGACGTGACCCGGCCCCAGCTCGATGATCCCGCCAACGAGCCCGCCCGCCCTGTCGCCTGGGGTCCGGCCCGGCCGACGACGAATGCCGGACGCTCAGGCAGTGATGTCGGTGACGCAGAGCCCATCCGCGTCAACCTGCCATGCCCCGACCTGCTGGCCGGGCTCGCCGCTGTAGGCCATTGCCCTGGCCACGACGACCCCGCCGTAGTGGGTGGCGAGGTTCAACAGGTCGCAGTTGAGCTGCGGAGTCGCCGAGCACACCCGGGTACCGTGGCGGTGCAACTCGAAGGCGACCGTCCACGGTTCAGCACGGCGCAACTTGGGCATCGGTTTCAGGCCCCAGCGCTCCCCACAGTCCACCTCGGTGTCGAACAGCTCACCGACGACCAACACGATGACCCCTTCACTCCAGCCGCAACCCTCGATCAAGCTGTGCATCTCGACGTGCCGGGCGTCGAGCCGCTCGAGGAGGTAGTCGCTGTCCGAGGCGAAACGGTGGACAGCCCAGTGCCGGAAATGACCGAGGGCGAGACGAACCTCGTCCTCGTCGAGATCGCTCAGCGCCTGGAAGTAGCCGGGCGTCGCCTCCCGGCGGGCGAGGCCCCGATCAATGGGGCAGCCGATCATCTCTGTTGCGACCACCGCCCGACGATAGGGCCTGGTCGAGCGCGGACCGGGGATGGTCCAGCGTGGTCGGCCGCCACATGCCGGCATGGCGGCGTCCGTCTATCGGCGACGATGCCGACGACGGTCGCTCGGCTTGCGCCGGGGCGGCGTCCCAGGCGGTGTGAACCTGCCGGTCCGACCCTTGGCCGGCACGGGGCCGGCCAAGGGACCCAACACGGTCTCCCGTTCGGCGAGGGGGGAAGCGTTGAAAGCCTGGATGAAGTCTTGCATCGCCTCCCGGTCATCGAGGCGGACACCCCGAACGGTGGCCTCCATCAGCACACGTTTGCCCATACTGTAGCGGGAGGCGTCGGCCATGTGGCGGTGGAAGCGGGGTCCGATCTGTTCGAGGTGGTCGCAGAGGACCTCGGGGTCCTCGCTCGCCGGGTCCAGCAGGCCGGTGTCGGCCAGGAAACGGACGAACGTCGCTGCCTCAACGAGAACCTGGTCCAGTTCGCCGTCGTCGGCGATCATCTTGGCCGGGTACAGCTCCAGGAACACGGCGTCCAGATCGGAGCGGGCCCAACGGGTCAGGTGGCGGTCGAGGTAGCCCCACTTGTAGTGAAGCAGTTCCTCGCCGGCGTCGGGGGCAAGGATGGCGCCGGAGACGGCGGACCAGGCTGCAAGCCTTTCCCGCAGCTGCAGTCGGGCCGCCTCGTAGGCGGCCTCGGTCTCAGGGCTGACGTCAATGGGAGGGATCGGCATGGCCATCTCTTCATCATCGCCGACGCTCGACCATCGACAGGTGGACTCGCCGGCGCACCTCCCCCTCATGCCCCCGGCACGGCCAAATCGGCCAACCCTGAGCGCCACCGCCTCGCCTCGCCGACCGGCAGCGAACGTCCGTCTCCGACATGTACGCCACAGAGAAAGCGGCTACCTGCTACAAGAAGAACCCCAGCGTGTCCCTCCCCGAGCAGTGAAGTCGACGAGGCCCAAGACGCCGACCCGTGCGTGGCCGACGTGATCGAGCACCAGGCCCACGCCCAGCTCGTCGCGTTCGGAGACTCGGCCCAGGCCATCTACGGCTGGCGCGGGGCCGGTGACTTCCTGGCCCGCGTCTCGGCGGCGCACCGGTTGGTGCTCACCCAGTCATGGCGGTTCGGCCCGGCCGTGGCCGACGAGGCCAACGTGTGGCTCGGGGTGATCGGCACCGATCTCCGGGTGCGCGGCAACCCCGGCTGGGACTCGACCCTGGGACGGGTGGAA